>NZ_JAEKNT010000506.1 GCF_016406725.1 Sphaerochaeta sp. S2
ATCTGAACCTATTCTGCTTTGTCATGAACCACCCCAAGGACAAGCACGAGAAGGTAGAAAAGTTCATGAACATGGCAGTGGACTGCCGTATTTTGCATAGATACAGGAGGTAAAACCGCAATTCATGCAGTATATCGCGGATTCCTATCAACACTGTGCAAGTAACGTTTTTAAAATAACCACTGCACAATTCACAAACCCAAGTAAAGCTAAAACTAAAGATCACTCAATCTATCAGGAAATACTCCACTGAACCTCAAGATTACCTTCGGTATCAAACGAAACAGGATGAAAATCTGAAATAATCTTTACCCTTGATTTATCTGGAATTGATTCATAGGCAGCTCTTGATAGATATATTGTATTTAATGCCTTTGTGTTTTTGATAATCACTAATCGGGGATTCTGCTGAGCAAACAAACCGGCTGCTTTCATGCATGCCTTAAAAATCAATTCATCATTTTGCAAGGCAGCAGGAATTCTTGCAATTTCAGGATGCATTCCGGTAAGAGAGTTCACGATGGTGCTTTCTTCATCAATAGATTCTTTTAGCTTACGTGTTATGAAGTCAGCCATACCACACCCACTTGCATTTCCCGAAGACTTTTCTGTAAGACGCAGTAAGCCTAATACCTCAACATGCGGGCCTTCATGTGGTCCCCTATTAATTGGCCTTCCAATAACTGCAGGATCCATACCTGTTCCACTGATATCTTTACCTAGCTCGAATACAATCAGAACATCAATAGCAGGTACAGGAATGGACGGAATCATCGAAATGGCACGTTTGAGAATCTCTGGTTCGGTTGTGAGAATATCATTTTTTCGAGACACATATATATCTGCCAGTTCTTCATATCCGTTCTCAATTATAGAAATTCCAGCAATAATATTGAGCTTTTCGAATGCAACTTTTGCAACCCTTACCATATTCGGCCCAAGGTAGGGTACGCCTAAACTATGAGTAGCAGCAGCACCTATATGCTTAGCCAAACCTATTGCAAGCATTTTCATCAATCCACTCTGATATTTTTCACGAATTGAAGTATGGGATTTCACTCTATTTAGGAGAATGATACCATCTGCAGAAAGTGCATGCTTATCAATATATACAGGATGGCCTAATTCAGTCTTTCCAACCTCTTCTACTTCCATGGAAGAGATAATCGGAGCACCAACTGCTTCCTGAGTGATACCCAATTTCTCTAGCACACCCCTCTGTCCTTCTGCGGTTGCTCCTCCATGACTTCCCATTGCTGGTACGATAAATGGAATACCTCCAGACTGTTTTACCAATGAAACAGTCTTTCTCATGATCCTTTGATACTCTGCAACTCCGCGACTACCACCAGTAATTGCAATGCGATCACCCTTATGGATTAGAATTTGTTTCTCATTCCAAAGCTTCTCCAACTTAGTCTCAAGATCGTTTAATCGAGTCCGATCAAATGACACTTCAAGAGCGCAAACTTCAGGAATCTGAAAAGAATCGAGCATGTTATTAATACTTGAAGCCATCAGTATGCAGCCCTCACAGCGAATGATGCTTTCATTCTTTCCGCATAGTAACATTTAACACCATCGAGAATATGGTTTTTCTCAATCTTCTCGAAATTAATACGAATAGGTGTTCCAATGATATCAGGAAGATAGAATCGTCCATTTTTCTCTTCACTTTTTACGCTGAGTATATCGCCAATCGGATCAGTCATAGGTTCATGATTCTCAAGATATTCATCCTCATCAAATAATGCACCAAATGCAGCATTAAGCCAACTTGTTCCCCCAGCAGAAAAAAGGAGTTTTCGTTCTTTACAAAGAGCTCGTATCTTTAGTAAATCACTCATCTTACACATTCGTCCTACCAGAGGCATAAGATGATCAACACCTTTCTCTGCATACGTTTCAAATGCATACGCATTTCTCATAGATTCTCCGTAGCCGAGTTTAAGACCGACACCTCGTTCCTTTAGCTCTTTTATGCCATTCATATCATGAGAATGACAAGGCTCTTCATACCAAGCAGGATTATATGGTCTGATGAGATCTGCAAAACGGAGCGCCTCATCAACAGAAAACACCTGATTTGCATCGATTGCAATATGTACATCTGGACCTACTGCATCACGGACCTTAGCCATACGCAGAACATCACGTTTCATATTCTGGCCCCAATCACTACCCACTTTGAATTTGATAATCTTATTTCCTTCTTTGACATACCTTTCCATATCAGTAACAAGATCAGCATCCGATGAAAGAAGAGAACCTCCTCCCTTGTATATTGAACACCAATCTTTCTTTGCACCAAGATAGCGGTGAAGCGGCAGAGAATGCTTACGAGCTAAAATGTCCAACATTAGAAAATCAAACTGACCCAAATCAGCAATTTGGCCTGACTGAAATCCGAAATTGCGTAGTTTCCAGTACAGATACTGATACCAGTCACTTACCTTCTTCTTTTCTCCTGTCAGAACAAGTGGGAGAATATTCTCAACCATTCCCATCGAACAGAAGGTTTCACCACAAAACCCATCATTGTCAAATAATTGAATCCAACCTTGCAAAGGAATATAGGACCCAAAACCACCAGTCGCATCTCTCCAAGGTTTTTTAACAGGAATGGGATTGAAATTATAAAACACTGCTTTCGAAAAGCTAAGCTCCTGATCCTCAATAGGAAATCCAATCGTTACCTCATCCATAAGCAAGGCCTCCTCGTTGGTTATAATAATATCTGAAGAGACGATTCTCACCAATTCTTTTTAATTTCAATAGTTTCTTGAAATAGTGTTTTATAATTGTTTCAATTTTCATTTTATGTTTTATAATTAAAACATAAGGAAACAGATAATGTCAAAAATATTGATGATAGCTTCTGGAGCATGTATCGCTATGCATGCGTACAAAATCCAGAAAGAATACCATGCTGAGAAATCCCTGATTATTGTAAGTGCCTTCATGGAGAATGCGGTCGAATATATTAAGGAAAATCTTGATGATGACATCGATGTCATCATAGGACGAGGGAATACGGCAAAAATGCTCAGAGCAGAAAGACTCCCGTTTCCTATCGTAGAAATACCTATTTCAAATCATGACATTCACTTAGCAGTAGAAAAAGCGGCTTCGCTTATGAACTCTAGAACCGGAAAACTTGCATATATTGGAGAAGAAAAATCACTTGCCTCTGCAAATGTTTTCCTCTCAAGACTTGGCTATAAGCTATCTCTTTATCCTTGTCTTACTAGTCAAGATATTCGTTCTGCCGTAAACCTTGCCAAGAAAGAACATGTAAAGGCTATTATTGGGGGAGTCTTTACCTATAGTATTGCTACTTCCGAAAAAATACCTTGTGTTATCCTTGAAGCTTCCTATGAGTCTGTATTGCAAGCTTATACCGAAGCAATATCTGTACAGAAGGCTACCGAACTAAAAAAGGAAACGAACATTGAAAGCCGTACTATTCTGGAAAGTATTTCCGATGGAATCTTGGCTATAGATAGGAATGGTATAATAAGATATTGCAACAAACCTGCGACAAGAATGCTTCAATGTCAACCAGACCCTGCAGGACTTAGAGCGATAGATATATTACCTAAAGAAGAAAATACGATGTTACAACTCACCTTGAAAAAAGGAAAACGATATACACGCCATGCAGTAAAAATTCAAGATAAGATATTTTTGCTTTCCTTTTCACCAGTAACGACGAGCTCTACCAATACTGGTGCAATAATATCTATGAAACCACAATCGTTCGTCATTCCTGACCAATCAAACCAACTCTCTTTGAAAGGGGAAGGATTTCTTTCGATACTTGGGAAGTCTCCAACTTTCAGATTCGCCATTGAAGCAGCAAAACAATGCGCCCGTGATGCGACCCCAGTATTGATCATCGGTGAATATGGAACTGGAAAATCTATGCTTGCGAAAGCAATTCATGATGCATGTTCCACCCGAAATGTTTTCATTGCTAGAAGTTCTATGACAGTGTCTCTAGATGACATTCTCTCTTGCCAGTCCGGTACTTTGTACATCTCCAAAGTAGAGGATCTTAATCTTCAGCTGCAAGAAAATATTGCACAGATTGCATCAGATTCATGTATCCGAATGGATGATGGAGAAATAATACATGTGAATTTTAAGCTGATTTGTTCTACTGAAACAAATCTTAAACAGAGAACAGCTCATGGCCAATTCAGCAAGAAACTCTATTATGTCCTCACTTCTCACCTCATTCCCCTCCCCCCACTCAGGGAAAGGGGAGATGATATTTTACTTCTTTTTTCTCGATTTCTCGATGAGAAGGGTCTTTCTTTCAGTGGTACACTTCCCCAATACTCCTGGCCAGGAAATATTCAGGAGATGAAATGTCTCGTTGATAGATTAAGCCTGAGATGCAACGGAAAGGGAATTGTCACAACAGAGATGATTTTGAAAGAACTTGGAGAGGATGCATATTTTTCTCTCTTTGACTCAGAATCCAAGCGTATTCCAATAGTTCCCCGAACGGAAAAAACCTATTTCATCGGGGGAAACTATTACACGAGGGAAGATCTCCTCTCACTTAAGGCTTTCTATAATGGGAAGGTATCACTCATGGCGAGTCAGCTAAAGTGCAGTAGGTCGACTCTATGGCGTTACTTCAAGGAACTAAATCCCCATTGATTACACAAGAATACCTTCAAGTTTTTACAATCAATCTAGTCCCTAATGGTAGAAAGGCTCTATTGCCTGTTATGTAATCGGAGCTGGATTGAAATAACAGAGGAAGTTGTTCAGCCCATACTGTTCACTGAAGGGCTTCTTTCCACTTGCCACATCAAGGATCAGGTTGAACAAGCGCTCCCCAACCACTTCGACAGTCTCTTCCCCGGTAGCAATGGAACCTGCATCAAGATCGATCAGATCCTGCCACATATTCTTCATCGCATTACGGCTGGAAACCTTGATGACCGGAGCCTCGGCCAGACCATATGGTGTTCCACGTCCGGTCATGAAGACCTGGACTGTCATTCCGCTGGCAAGCTGGCTGGGACCGCAGACAATATCGCTCGCTGGGGTGGCAGCGAATATGAGCCCTTTCTTGGTAGGAAGCTCACCAGGGCCGAGCACCTCGACTATGGGAGCATGTCCACTCTTCACAATTGAACCCATCGCTTTCTCAACAATATTGGAAAGACCACCCTGCTTATTTCCAGGAGTAGGGTTTGCACTACGATCCACACTTCCCTTTGCAAGGTATTCATCATACCAGCCGATTTCAGCAACCAACTTCTTGAGAGCTTTCTCGTCCTTGCAACGCTCGGCAAGCAGATGCACCCCGTCACGGACCTCAGTGACCTCACTGAACATCACCGTGGCACCACCCGAGACAAGAAGGTCACTCGCATAACCTGCACTTGGATTGGCCGTCACACCGCTGAAAGCATCACTGCCCCCACACTGCATGCCAACACAAAGCTTTTCGAGTGGCAAGGTGGTACGTTTACGCTTATCAAGACTCTTGAGCTTGGTCTCTGCCATCGCAAGCAGAGCATCCATCATGGGCCCGAAGCCTGGATAGTCCTGAAGGATTATGACATTCTCTGGGGTATTCTCTTCATCACTGAGTAGTTTATCGACGGTGAGTTTCTCACAACCAAGCCCCACCACCATGATCTCACCCCCAAAGTTGGGATTCTTGATGGTATTCTTGATCGATCGGATAGGAACAACAGCATCAGGTGCGTTGATCGCAACCCCACACCCATAAGCATGATTGATTGCAACCACTCCATCAACATTTGGATACTGAGGAAGCAATTCAGCCTGAATTCGTTTCACCAACTGGTCCACCACCCCACTGACACACTGTACCGTGGTGGTAATGGCAAGGATGTTACGTGTTCCAGCATAACCCCCATTTGGATTCTCATATCCCAGGAAGGTAGTGCGTTTTGGTTGGGGAAGCACTACATCCTCAGGCTCGTTGAAGGAAAGCGCCTCCAGAGGTGGCTGAAGAGGCAACTCAAGGGAGTTTTCATTAATCCAAGCACCCTTCTTCACTCCTTCAAGCAAATAACCAAGCACTACTCCGTAGCGGATAACCTCATCCCCTTTCTGCATATCCTGCAGGGCCACCTTATGGCCCTGGGGAATATCAGAGAGGAGTGTGATACCATCAACCACATCCCCTTTTTGAGAGGCTTCAGTGATAATGGCTACCGTATCTCTTGGATCAATCTTTATAATCAATGTACTCATATTTTCTCCACTAATTTTTGTATATATGAAATCTCTAGAAATTCGTTTCTCAAATGAAACTAACCAATAGCAGTAAAATCGTTCTATCAAATTTTATTACTTACTAATGTAATCCATATATTCCTTCCACCCAAATCCCAGAATCTTCTACAGATGTCAGCAAACAAATTCGTTTACCATTCTTTGTTTTACTCAATTTGGGTAAGAAGGTTTTCCTCGGAATCAAAAGCAAGAAACTGTGGTTCGGAAATGGCTTCAAGCCCTGGATATTTGCCATCTAGAATATCTTGATAATACGCTTCTGAAAGCATAATCATGTCTAGATGCAAAGTGTTCTTGATTCTTACTATTCTAAGTCGGGCTTTGTCTACACCATTCAAGGTGCGAATACAGGCTTGAATTGCTTCCTTATCCGTTGCAACAACAACCGGCATCATAGCTGATTTAAGTACAGTACTTGTGAAGCAATTCGGATAAATCATTTCAGGATCAAGTTTATCGAACATTCGTTTTGTGATAATATTTGCAAGTCCCATACCATTTGCATTACCATGACTTACGTCTGTAAGGTCCAAAAAGCATGTCCGTTGTACTTTTAACCCTCCGGAGGCATAATCAGTGCTCCAGGTACCTGAAATATTGGGATCAACGCCTGTCCCAGAAAAATTCTTACCCATCTCATTGACTATAAGTACATCTGCCTCTGGTACCAGAATGCTTGGCATATTCTGAAAGGCAATTTGTAACAACTCTGGCTCTCGTGTCATGACGGATATTGGAAGAACTGCTTCAAAACAAGCTGTCTCATCGTAAGCATTTTCTATGCAGGGAATCGCAAAAAGTATTTTGGAATTTTCCAGAACCACTTGCGTATTAGCAATCAGATTTTTTGCCATATTACCCATTCCATCTGAATGTACACTTTCGGCACCTTTCTGCTTACCTAACCCAACCACCAGCATTTTGCAAATACCACTTTCCACTTCCCCTCGAAACGCATTATGAGGCTTGATACGACAAGAAACAATTATCCCATCGGCTTCATAAGCATTTCTATCTTGGTACACAGGTTTACCGAATTTTGAAGTACCAAGGAGAACAGTATCCATACTGCTTCTAATTGGGCAACCCATAGATTTTTCGGTAATGCCAAATGTCTCAAGCATTTTCATTTGGCCTTCTGCAGTCGCTCCTCCATGACTTCCCATTGCTGGGACAATATATGGATGTGCTCCCATTTCTATCACAAAATCTACTATAGTTTTTGTAATCAGCGCAACATTTCTAATTCCTCGGCTACCAGCAGTGATTGCAATTGACATCCCTGGTTGTATGGTTGAGGAAATCTCGGTCCTCTTAAGCTCCTTAATAATCTCACCAGCAATATCATCTTTCTCGATATGATCCCTCTTAAAATTCTGTCTGGCATAAAACATTTTTGGGATAGCAATTCCTTCAAGTAATTTTGTTACATTTCCACCTTTCACAATTTTCATAGTTAGTATCCTTCTCCCCAGACAGTAATGAAATATTCTTCTTCCCGAATTCTTGCTCAATCAACGAACTTGGCTTTTTCTTTTTTTTTCTTTAATAACAGTAAATATCAATACAGCTACCGTAAGAAGCATAAAAGTAAGAGCGATTGGACTTGAGAAGAACATGAAGAAATTATTATTGGAATACTGCATACCCCTAATAAGATTTTCTTCAACAATAGGAGCCAGAACAAATCCGAGAATTATTGGAGCCTGTGGAAACTTATTACGAGAAAGAAAGAAGCCAATAACCCCAAAAATCAGAGCTGTCCAAACATCAAAAATTCTATGGTTCGTGCCATAGGTGCCCACTACACAAAACGTCATAATAATCGGAAGCAGGATATACTTTGGAACAGATAGAATCTTTACAAAGACTCGTAATCCACCATACTCAACAATAAGCATGATAATAGTAGAAACAAGGAATGCAGCAAAAATCCCATATACGAGAACACCGCTAGTCCTAAATAGCAACGGACCCGGCTGTATACCATGAAGAGTAAGTCCTCCGAGAATCATTGCAGTTACAGTATCGCCAGGAATACCAAGCGTTAAGAGAGGAATCAGAGACCCCCCGATTGATGCATTATTGGCCGTCTCTGTAGCAATAATTCCGTCAATACATCCCGTACCAAACTTTTCTGGATGTTTGCTCTGTTGTTTTGCAACACTATATGCCACTATATTGGAGGTTGCCCCACCGATGCCTGGAAGAATACCAATACCAACTCCAATCAATGCTGAACGTATCATATTAATAAACTGCTCTTTGAATTCTTTGAAAGAAAAACCAAACCCTTTCATTTTATACTCGGCAACTTTATTCTTTTCTACCTTCAAACCGGTTGCCGCAATTTTCAAAATTTCAGCTACGGCAAAGAGCCCGATGAGTACTGGTAAGAGTGCAAAGCCGTTTTCCATATCATCAATACCAAAGGTAAAGCGGGCAGCTCCTCCAATTGAGGCAATACCTGCTAGTGATAAAGTGATACCTACTAACGCACTCACAACGCCTTTCAGCAAGTTATCTCCAACCATTCCGACTATCATCGTCAAGGCAAAAAGGCATATTGCAAAATATTCATATGGTCCAAACTTCAGTGCAATCTTTGCAAGAAGTGGTGCAATAAATATAAGTGCTCCAATTGAAATAATTGTACCAATAAATGAATAAAAAATACCCACACCAAGTGCCTTACTGGCTTCACCACGATCAGCCATGGGCCCACCATCAAAAGTAGTGGCTACAGAGGAGGGAGTTCCTGGTATTTTCAATAGAATTGCTGAAATTAAACCTCCTGAGGTTCCACCTACATATAATGCAACTAAGAGAGCAATACCATTAAGCGGACTCATACCAAAAGTTAAGGGGAGGCAGAGAGCAACTCCCATTGTAGAGGTTAGACCGGGAATGGAGCCAAAAATGATTCCTATTACAACACCCAAAAACATCACTGCAAATGTAGATGGATTTAAAATGGAAAGCAGTCCTTCAATTACCATTTACAACCTCCTCAGAATAGTCTGCTTGATGGTAGAATTAGTGAGAATACATTCACGAAGATTAGGTTTGTGAGTATGGGAACTACAATAGCAATAACTCCAAGAATGATATAATTTTTTCTGTTTCGAATTTCTTTAGGTATAACGAGAATCATCTGAATACCAAGATATAGCATTGAGCATAGAATGAACCCTAGATACTTTAGCATTCCAATATAAAAGAACAATAAAAAAAAGGTAAGGAGCACTCCAAGCATATTCATTTTTTCAGGAGCATCCTTCTCGTTCTTCAATCCGGAAATGAAAAGCAAGACTGCTACTGCAATCCAAATACTGGTGACAATTTTCGGTAAAAAATCACCACCGACAGAGGTAGTTACTCCAGATTTGATACTAAGTGCAGAACTGAATAAAGCGACTCCAATAAGTATCAGAATCAGGTTAATTAGATTTGATTCTAAATTTCTTTTCATGAATATTATCTTCCTATATACACAGAGAAGCCATCTACTCTTATTGAGTCCATGGCTTCTCCAGTTGATAATGATTTAGAACTCTATAGTACTCAAGATCTCTTCAACTTCTGCGTACTTTTTCAACCCTTCTTCTCCAGGAATAAAAGTTGGCTTCTGATAGTAAGCAGCATAAATTTTCTGCTGATACTCTTCATTGTTATTAACAATATCACCAACAGCAGCAGTAAATTCAGTTACAAGGTTTGCAGGAGTTCCCTTGGGGAAAGCAAAGAAATAATAGAAGGGAAGGGAAGCATTAACACCTTGGTTTTTATTGGAGACAACCCCAACTTCCTCAAGGTCAAATGGACTATCGCTTCCAATTACATCGAGAGTACCTTCCTCCACATAATCCTTTACCGAACCATATGCAGCAAGAATCACATCAACGTGTCCACCAAGAATTGCTGCTAGACGGGCAGAGGAACTTCCAGCATCAACCGGATTTAGCAGAAAGCCTTCTTTAATGAGCTGCATAGCAACTGCATAAGTAGTAGCACCGGTTTGAATTGCAATTTTAAGTTCATTCGGATGAGCCTGGGTATAAGCCTTCAGATCTGCCATGTTCTTAAAGTTATATTCTGATTTCGTTACAATCATGTTACCACGATTCATAGCAGCTATACATGAAAAATCATAGGAATCAAATCCGTAATCAACAGTACCACTAGCCTTGTTTACTACAAATGCTGAGTGATAGAAAAGGATGCTACTACCATCTGCGGTTGCATTCTTTACCTGACGGGTACCTGTAGCTCCACCATTACCACTTACATTAGAAATTACGAAATTACTTCCAATCTCTTCCTGAAGATACTGAGCAAGAAGACGTGCATTGAAATCAGTATCACCACCAGCGCCTGCGGGAACAACAATTTCTACGTTCTTTGGCCACTTAGCTGCACCATCACTCGTCTCATTTGTCCCATTTGCAAAAGCAAAGCTCATAGCAAGAACTGCTACCATTAGAATCACAAGCCATTTTTTCATTTAGAACTCCTTTCGAAACTAACCATCCCCACATGAGGATTTCGATATGTGGATCCCTACAACCAGGTCCAAATCCAGATCCATCAGAACAAAACACCTGTGAAAAGCGCTTTACTTCCTATCTATAGCCTAAGCTTGGTTTTTCAATATGTCAACTAAAAAATTTATTTTTTCAAAATCTTTTTGATTTTTTTATAATTAATAATGAAATTTTCAATTATCGTATGAAAGAATATACAAATAACCAGAATTTATTGCATTCTTTTACAAAATGCAAAATATGACTTATTATTATATATATTATAACGTTTTATTAGCAATTATAATTCACGTAATCAAATATATTTCTCTCAAAACTAAAGAATTCAAACCATTTTACCTCAAATACACGCAATTTTTGTATAATACTATTTGAATTTGGTAGTACTCCTTTACCAAGATGTCTCTCACAGAACCATCCCCCACACTGGGATGGAAATCAGGGAAAGAAAGGTACTGACAATAACCAACTTGGAAGCATAAATGGTATCCCTGCCATACTTGAAGGCAAGGATTACCGTGGAAGAACCTCCGGGCATCGCTGCCAGTATGACCGAAACCCCAATGATCAAGGGATCGAGTCCCATAAATCTGGTCACCAGATAGGAGACCAGTGGTATGAAACCAAGCCTCAGAAGGGAGAAGACAATGAGGTTTCCATCCAGGCGGAGATGCTCCCTCTTCATTTCAGCAAAAAGGGAACCGATAAGCATCATGGACAATGCCGTGGTACAGCCGGCAAGAGAGGAGAGCGTCATCTCCATGAATGAAGGAATCTTCACCGGAAACAACATCCAAAGCAGCCCAATATACACTGCAACCATACAGGGGTGAAGGATTACCTTCAGCGCTGCCTGCTTCTTGTTCACTGCTGCAGGACTGAAGATGGAAAGGCCAGCTGTCCACATGACCACACGTTGAGGGATCAGGTAGATGGAAGCATACATATAGCCGGCTGCTCCAAAGAGCTCCCCTGCTATGGGAAGCCCCAGAAAACCGGCGTTTGAAACCAACAGTCCGTAGCGGAGCACGCTCTTCTTGCCCTCATCCTGCTTTCTATAGGTGATCCTTGAGAGCAGAAAACAAAAGAGCTGAATCCCCATGGAAACAAAGAAAATAATGGAGAAGGAGAGTAACAACTCCCTGCTGATCTCCATACGAAAGGAGAGGATAATACTGCAAGGCAGCGTCACATAGAGGACCAAGTCGGTCAGGAACCCTTTCGTACTCTCCTGGAACAACCCTACCTTACGGAGCAATGCCCCTACCGCCAACAAGGCAAAGAGCTGTCCTTGCAGACTCCATAGACTTGCGAGATCCATATATCTTTTCCTTCAAGTATAGTCATGATTGGACAGGGCTCAATCTATCATTTCTATATAACCACGCCAAAGCACATGGCAAGCACGGGATAAGGGGAGGCTTACCTGCAATATTGTAAAGAGCCACGAAAATCTGTTCCAAATACAATCTTTATGCTTTCTCACCTACAAAACGCTCTAAAATATTCCCTTTCAGTTGGAGAAATGCAAAGTTTAGAAACTAGCTGACAAAGAACTATAATAAAAATTTGATCAATACACAAGACAGATTATATCCTGTTTTCATTTAGATATCAGACTTTAGCTGATCTTTTCACTAGGATGACAAGCATTTCAATATCAAGTAATTCAATTACTGAAATACTAGAAATTCTATCAACTATCCATTAAAAGTACTATCAATCGAACTCAATTTGCTTTCCTAAGCACCATAGCAAAAGGCAATCCGTATCACATCCCATTCCAATGAAATCCGAAATTATTTGCAGTAATCTTCTGGCCACCGGGAACCTCTCCCACCCCGGTATTCCCTTGACTGTCCGTCAAAATGACGATATTTCGGGTAAAATAGGAATCATGATATCTCCTCCTAACTTACGAACATGTACAACGTGTGAATTAGACACCCGTACCTATATCATGCTATAGTGCTTTTTCTCGTATGTCAATTTTTATTATAAATTTTATAATTTGTATTTGATTTTTTATAACTATGTTTGAACATATCACTTACAAGTCTGTTACTTCATGTAATATACAGTACTCATCATATCTCATGTATCGATGTTATGGAGATGATCGTCGTATTTTCTTTGATAATTTCATAATTACATGCGATACTATAATTGTGTTATAATAATTTGCATATATTTCAAATAGGAAAGAGGACGTTATCATGCCGAATGACACTGACAAATACAACATCAAAGCTGTTTCTCGTTGCTTCCAGATACTCGACTATGCCGCTGAGCAAAGTGGCCCCATCTCCATCCAGGACGTCTGTACCGCCTTGGACACCAACAGCAATATGGCTTTTCGCCTGCTGGCAAGCTTACAGAGTTCCGGGTACATGACCAAAGACCCATACACCGGCTTGTATGCGATCAGCCTGAAGACGCTCAAACTCAGCAGAAGTGCACTTCACTCCCAGGAAATTCGGAAAGTTACCATGCCCTACCTTGAGCTTCTGTGGAATCAATTCCCCAAGGCAAACGTCAATATGGCAGTCTTCTACAACGGTGAAGTACTTATGCTCGACCGAATTGACACCCAGAGCACTCCTCGTACCTATTTCACCCCAGGCAGGCAGCTACCCATTCACTGTACGGCACTGGGAAAAGTACTTACCAGCGAACTGGAAGAAAATCAGGTGGATGCCCTGCTCAAGGAAAAAGGCCTTACCAAGTATACTGAGCAGACCATCACCGACCCAGTCGCGTTCAAGAAAGAGCTTGCAAAGGTTCGCAGTGAAGGTTGCGCCCGTGACCGCAATGAGTTCATCGACGGAGACAACTGCTCTGCTGTTCCAGTAAGAGGAAGGGATGGGAAAATTATTGCTGGCATCAGCGTAAGTGCCCTGGTATCCAATATGAGTGTGGAAGAGATTGAGAGAGCCATTCCTCGTCTCAAGGATACTGCTTCCAGAATCTCTTATATGATGGGATTCACCACAACTCCGGTTCTGTAATCCGAATTAAAACATGCAGTATTTTACAGAGGGTCATCGTTATTGATGACCCTCTCATTGTATATGCTAGTTCTGGAAACGAGTTATTCCACTACATCAAAGCCACCATCGATGAGGCTCTGACGGAGGTTCTCCATCTGAGCGGCCGGGCTTGGCATTGTGGGAAGGTAGGGCTTGCCCACCTTTGTCCCCACCAGGTTCGCCAGGTCCTTCGTTGCAACAGGGAAGCTCGACTTGTCGGTCGCCAGGCGGATCGGGTTCAGCATCAGCTGCGCCTCCAGCGATCCCTTGATGTCTCCGGCCACGTACCTCTCGTAAATCGAGCACACCAGACGCGGCAGGTAGTTCGCCGTCGAGCACACCGCACCGACCGCCCCGACCCCAAGGCCGGAGTAGATCAGCGTGTCCTTCCCGCTCAGCACCTTGAAGGAGATGTCGGCGTTCCGCCTCACGAACTCCATCGTCTGCGTCAGGTCCCCGCTCGAGTCCTTCATCCCCACCAGGTTGGGGATGCTGTGCGCAAGCTCCTGGACCAGGTCCTGGCTCATCGCGTACCCGCATCTGCCGGGGTTGTTGTACAGCAGCACCGGCACCTCACTCACTGCAGCGGCTATGGTACGGAAGTGCTGCTTCAGCTCCTCCTCCGTCGGCTTAAGGAACATCGGCTGCAGGATCGACACGCTCCTCGCCCCTAGGCGCACACCCATCCTCGCCAGGCGCACACACTTGCTCGTGCGTATCGCCCCGACTCCCATGTAGATCGGCACCCGCCCTGCACACTGGTCCACCATGATGCCCAGGGCCTCTTCCATCTCGGCCTCTTCCATCATGTAGAACTCGCCGTTCGACCCGAAGGCAAGGATACCGGAGCACCCTCCCTCGATGACAAAGTCCACCACCTTCCTCAGCGACGCCTCGTCCACCTTCTCGTCTTCCGTGATCGGGGTCACGATCGGGGGTATGATCCCCTTGATGAAACTCGTATCCATGCCTCTCTCCTTCCTCAGTCGCCGATCTTCGTACCGCTCACCTTCGCGTAATAGCGGGCCAGCGCACTGTGGTCGTCGCCCCCGAACCCGTCGGCGTGCAGCGTCTCCATCATCTCCCTCACATATGCGGTCAACGGCAGGGGCGATCCCACCCCGTGGCCCGTGTCCATCGCATTGGCAAGGTCCTTGATGTGCAGGTCGATCTTGAACCCGGGCTTGAAATTCGATTCCATCATCATCGGTGCCTTCGCGTTCATCACCGTGGAACCGGCAAGCCCGCCCTTGATCGCGTCGAACACCAGGTGCGGGTCGACCCCGGCCTTCTTCACCAGCGTGAACGCCTCACTAACCGCCGCTATGTTCAGGGCAACGATGATCTGGTTCGCAAGCTTGGTCGTGTTCCCTGCCCCGATCGGACCGCAGTGCACCGCACTGGCCCCCATGACCAGCAGGATGTCCTTCAGCTCCTCGAACAGTTCCTTCTCCCCGCCGACCATGATCGCCAGCGTACCGTCTATCGCCTTGGGCTCCCCGCCGGAGACGGGGGCGTCGAGCATCCTCACGCCCTTCTCTGCACAGGCCTTCTCCACTTCCTGGCTTGCAAGAGGCGCGATCGAGCTCATGTCGACAAGCTTCAATCCTTCTTTCGCCCCCTCGAGCACTCCCTTCTCACCCAGCACCACGCTCTTCACGTGCGGGCTGTTGGGAAGCATAGTGATCACCAGCGGCACCTGGGCAGCCACATCGGCAGCCGAGGCTCCGGCTACAGCTCCCGCTGCAACAACCTCTTCCACACTTGCCTTGTTCAGGTCGAAACACACCACCTCATGCCCTGCCTTCAGCAGGTTCTTGGCCATGGGCTTGCCCATGATCCCCAGTCCGATAAATCCAATCTTCATTGTATATCTCCTCATTATATATATTGATCAGGTATAACGAAGATGGCATGCCGAATGCCAACATGACGGGCACACCATTATCCCTAGAAGCACCAATGGCTCCTAGGGATAGAGTAAGGGGAGTCTTAAATTCTGTCAACTAAAATTATAGTTTCTTACAGTACTATTATATTTTTTAAACCGTGTTATATAAATTTCAAACTGCATTATACAGACAAGCTTAGCAGACATCTCTTGCTAGCCATTCACCACATTCTGTCTTGCACCGGAGAGAAATCCCCTCAGGTTTGCAACAGCGATATCCATCAATCTCTGACGACTTTCCTTTGGTGCCCAGCTGATATGGGGTGTGATCAGGCAATTCTTTGCCTGCAAGAGAGGATTGTCCTCCTTGATCGGCTCAGAGGAGACAACATCCAATCCTGCGGCAGCTATCTTGCCACTATTGAGGGCATCGGCAAGATCCTGTTCTACAATCAAGGGACCTCGACTGTTATTGATCAGGATAACCCCATCCTTCATCTTGGCGATGCTTTCCTTGTTGATGATACCCTCGGTTTCAGGAAAAAGAGGACAATGCAATGCAATCACATCACTTTCAGACAACAAGGTATCCAGGGAGACATAATCATCTTTCAGCTCAGGATTTTGATAGGAATCATAGGCAATGACCTTCATACCAAAGGCTTTTGCAATCCTTCCTGTCGCCTGCCCGATTCTTCCATATCCGATGATTCCCATTGTCTTACCAACAAGTTCAATAAGCGGGTAGTCCCAGAAACAGAAATCAGGAGCCTTGCTCCATCGCCCTTCCTTGACCGCATCACTGTGGTGTTGTACGTGGTGGCAGATTTCAAGCAACAAGGCAAACACAAACTGCGCAACTGCATCTGTCCCATAGGTTGGAATGTTGGTGACTACCACACCCCTCTCCTTTGCTGCCTGGACATCGACTACATTGTACCCGGTAGCCAGTACCCCGATATATTGCATCTTCTCAGCATTCTTTATGGTCTCGGCTGTAAGCGGGGTCTTGTTGGTAATGACAATATCGGCATCAGCGATACGCTGCGCGATCAAATCAGATGGTGTACGGTCATACACCGTCACATCTCCCAGTTCTGCAAATCCATCCCAGCTCAGGTCCCCTGGGTTCTCCGTATATCCATCCAGAATGACTATCTTATGTTGCATAGTGCCTCCTCATATGCATAGCTTAGCCTACTTTTCTCCCTTTCCTCAATCATCTAAAGACAACAATTCCCCTCCATATTACAGAAGGGGAATAGCGTGAACATGATAAAGAAGTTACCGGACCACACCCTCAAATATTGGGTTACGAGGAGCAAGGCTTCCAGCAGAATACCCCCAGATGGAGGCATATTCAGCAGGATCCTCTCCCATTTTCTCCAACTGTCTCAGATAGTGGGCTATCGACTTGGACTCTATGATGACCACAGAGCCCATCTCCTCGATCACCTTGCTGTGCGGCCTGGTGTGGTCGAACTCAAACTCCAGGATACGCCTCCCGTCATCGGTAATACCGATGGTCCTGAAGGTGTTGCTCTTGCCCACGCCCGGTAGGTTGATCGTATTCCGATCTGTTGCAAGAAATGGGATCTCAGCCCCCTCACGTACCATGTTGATCTGTTCAACCATTTTCTCCGCCTCACTCATGAATGGACGAAGCGTGGCGAGATACCGCTGAGGAACCTGTCCGATGGAACTCTCCTCAAGCTGCTCCTGCATGCTCCTTGCATTGGTCGCAAACAACTCTCGGTTCTCCTTGAATCCCTTGACCGTGAAGGTATAGTAAGGAAGGACGCCGATATCATTGAGTACCTTACGCAGTTTTGCCGTATGGCCACGTCTGCTGGCCGCAACCGTGAAGACTTCCTGGTTGGTTACTGCCCAACCTGCATCAAGCAATCGCCTGATCGCCTTTCTGGTATCGGGGGTAATCTCCATGGCAGAGGAGATATGCGTCTGCACCACACACTGGTCAATGCCCAGCTTCTGTGCCTCGGCCTTGAAATCGGCAAGAACCTGGATGAGTTCCTTGGTAACTCGCTGGGGAAGATACACCGGTAGCTTCGTTCCAAGACGGACTCTCCGCATGGGAGCATACTGATCATCTTGTGGTCGTTGTTTGTTATCTTCCAGCTTCTGCCTTGCCATCTCAAGCACTGCATCCAGAATTGAACGCAAGGACTTCACAGAGCTCATGAAGGCGTCCCCTCCGGTGATCAGGATATCCCAAAGGTAGGGATCATTCCTGAAATACTCCATATTGACGGCAAGTTGCTCTTCCCAGGTCCGTTTCGGGCGGAGCTTCTCCAGCTCAAAGTTGAACCGGCCTGCCTGGAAATCATACATTCTCTGGCAGTAGGAGCATAAGCCTCCACAGGCTCTTCCCATGGTGTCAGGGATAAAAATGGCGACCGTTGGGTACCTTCGGTGAACATTGTGTGAAGGAAGCAACCACCCTGCTGCATTGGGCTCCCCTGGCTTTGCAATGTCCTCTTTCTCCCAGGCAACAATTGAACCAAACTCCTCCAAGAGGTCCTGACTGTAGAAGAGATAGGCACGCAAGGCGAGGTCACTTCCTGGATGTTCCTGCATCTCAAGGGGGCGGGTATCGATAAGAGAGAGGAAGTAGGGAGTGGCAAAGATGGGAATACCCTTTCTTTCTGACGCCTTCATGACCCTGAGCGTCTCAGCATCCATACTGTTGCCAAGGTAACGATTGAGCTCCTCAGTGCTTCTGAGGGCAAAGTGCAAATGGAATCGGTCCTCTTTCCACCAAGCAAGTACCTGCTTGCGCTTTTGCTCATGACTCATGTCATCCTTGAATTGATAGAAGGAGCTTTTTCTCCGTCTATCATCGATACGCTTGATCAGGAGCTCAACAATTCGCTCCTTGTTCTTCGTTCTCCAAGCGATCACCTCTGGGTCCAGCCCACTTGGATGGGAATCCATCCACTGCTCTACCTGACTTCTAGGAGGGATTATACGATCCTCCACTCCACTGAGCTGGCCAATGAGATGAGCCATATCCTCAAGGAAATCAAGATGAACCGACGTCTCTTGTCCCAGCAAGACACGCCTCAAGAGCGCAATGGGACGCGAGGTCACCATCTCTCCATGGAGGTTCAGGTCTTCATAGACATCTCCCTCGTGGTCGAGATAGTCCATCATCCTAAGGTATGCCATCGAGGTGCTCATCAAAGTATAGTAGTCCTGTTCGGTCTTTCCTTCACCAGTGTAATATGACCATGCTTTTGGGAATCTCTGTTGCATCGTTGCAGCCATCTCTTCACGAAGAGAAGCTACCAAAGCCGCATCATCAAGCTTCTGGTCAAGGAACAAGGAGATAAGTTCTGGATTGTCTGCCTTCATCTTGGCGACAAGTTCAGTAATGCGATTGATAGATGTATTCATGTGCTAAAGATACAGGGATGGGTTATCGTATGTCAAGCATTCTTGTTTATTCTTTTTCTTATAAATACTTATTATATTATCTCATCGATTAATTATTGCTCATCATTCAATAATCTAAGATTCTCACTCCTAAATCTATTGCATCAATTCATGTATTTTTCTTGACAAATACAGCTGCTACAAACACCATGTAATTGGTCAGACCAATAGTCAATTGAAGGAAATATATGAAGAATAGTAAAAATGCTTTGGTATATGTGGAATACCCACAACCCTACCAAAAGAAATTGCTGAATGCTCTAACAACAGCGGGATATTCTGTAATTTCTGTGATACCCGATAATTCTGAAAAAAATATAAACAGAGCGCTAAAAGCCTTGGAATATGTTGAGGTTGCTATTTTAGGGGGAGTATTACCGATTCAAAATCTTGAACATGCTCCAAACTTAAAATGGATCCATTTTGATTGGGTTGGTATAGAAAAAATACTTACACGGGCAATGTTCGAAGGAGGAAGAATAATTACTAATGGATCAGGAAGAAACTCAATTTGTTTAGCTGAACACGTTTTCTATTTCATTTTCACGCTTACCTATGGAACACGTGACATATTTATATCTCAGCATGACCATCATTGGGGAGTAAATCATCTAAATCCATATTCGTGCCTATTTAATAAAACTATACTCATTATAGGTACCGGGTCCATTGGAACAGAGATTGCCCTACGTGCAAAGTCTTTTGGCATGAAAACTGTCGGCTATAGCCGTACTTTGAAAGAACAGAACTTGGCATATGACAGACAAGAAAGCAAGCAAGCTGGAGTAGATTTTACTTCATTGATTACAGAAGCAGATTTTGTTGTACTCTCTGTACCTCTTAATACAGAATCTTATCACTTAATTAATGCTTCAGTTTTCGAAAAAATGAAAAAGACTGCGTATTTAATAAACATATCCAGAGGCGCGGTAGTTGATGAAAAGGCCCTTTCGGAAGCTGTCAGTACAAGACAAATAGCAGGGGCAGGTTGTGACACTTTTGAGAACGAACCATTAGATAAGAGCAGTCCATTATGGGACCTTCCCACCATGGTTATAACCCAAATTCCCGCTAAATTATAACTATAATACCAATAATTCTTTGGAATATTAGAAGATATATCATTCCAAGACATTGACTTTTGCTCAAAACATAGCTACAATAAAAGCTATGAAAAAAGCAGGGAACACAGCCAAGATCGTTGAGGTTTTCAACAAGAATG
>NZ_JAEKNT010000507.1 GCF_016406725.1 Sphaerochaeta sp. S2
ATATTATGGCTACATGATTACCTATTAATTGCCTTTAGGATAATCAGTTGGTAGCCATTCTTTATGTTTTTGCTGCGGCACTCAGGATTGTAGAGGAGGAAGCTCTGGCGTTACAAGGCAGAAACCGATATAATGCGGCTATGAATCAGGCACTGTATCTCTTCCTCGACATGATGACTGGTATGATCATCTCCATCATGGTGGTCTCCAATACCCTCCTGGGACAGGCTACCACCATGGGTGTCTCATTAATTGTCAATCATATGATCGGATTGGTCATACTCTCCCTTATCCTGCTCCTTGGCAGGAAGAGGCCAGCCATCAATGGCCCAGGAAGAAAAGTCCCCTGGTATCTCATGTTCAATGGCCTGTTCGGCCTCGCCATCCTGAACCTGAACTACACGACTGTCGTTCATACCGGAGCATCGCTTGCGATGGCTTCCACAGTATTCGGACAGAGTTTCTGTTCGCTGGTGTTCGACCTCACTGGTTGGATGGGAATGCAAAAGCGTAGTCTTAACCGAACAAAGATTTTCAGTCTGAGTGTCAGTGCAACGGGAATCATCATCATGGCGAGCGGAGGTACAGCGAACTTTGCTTTCCTGTATGTTATGCTAGGCATCCTTGCAGGCGCACTAACCATGACACAGATGGTACTCAACAGTACACTTGCCCTCTATGAGGGGCCTATACGTGCCTCACATAGGAATTTCATAGGCGGACTGTTGGCAGGCTTGGTCTTCTATTTCCTGTTCCAGAAGGATGCAACAATCGTTGGCATTCAAACCATACCCCAGATTCCGCTGTTGCTTGTTTTAGGTGGAGGGACACTGGCAGTATTTGTCGTGGTGAGCACCAGCTATGTCATCGTGAAGATTCCTGCTGTTTACTCTGCACTCCTGCTCTCATCTGCCCAGATCCTGATGAGCCTCCTGATCGATTATCTCTTCTTTGACAGTTTCAGCCTACCGCTTCTCGTAGGAGCACTCTTGATGCTGCTGGGTATGGCTGGGAATCTTGCTGCGGACAGGAAGCCTAGACCTTAGCAATTCGGTAGGTACCTTCGGCTTCTTGGACAAAACCCTCTTTTTTCAGCTGTTCAAGACAGTACAGTACGCGCTCTTCCTCAAAGTGGGAGAGTAATGCGATGACCTGGTCCTGTTCTTTTGCACCGGTATCAGAGAGCAGGTGAATCAACTGACCACGAATCTGGCGGTTGGAGTTTTCGAACTTTGCTTGCTTGGTGTAGTGGGCACTTCTCACATTGGCATTGGGAAGGAGATGTTTAAGCAAGACGCCAAAATCCATCAGGGCGTAGTACCACGCCTTTGGATCATCAACCAGCTGCACTAAACGAACAAGCAATAACTCCAAATCCTTGTCCTTCACGCCTTCCTGGTCAGGAAAAAAGCAATGAAGCAGGACCCTGCGTATGTTTGTCTCAAGGTAGATGGTTCTCTCTCGGTAACTGAATGCACCAATGGCAGCTGCGGTTGCTTTCCCTACCCCAGGCAAGGAGAGCAGTTC
>NZ_JAEKNT010000508.1 GCF_016406725.1 Sphaerochaeta sp. S2
GCATCATAGGGAACACATACAATATCCTGTGCCTGTAGCTCTCCTATCCTAATCCAAGCAGAAGCTGCTCCTATGTTTGTCTCAAAACAATCAGAACGCCTGGCAGCAACTTTTGGATCCATCCAGACATCCTTCCATGCATCAACACTAGCTACCCCATAGAATCGTAACGACTCCCCTACCATATCTGCCTTTGAGGCAGATGCGTCTATCATACCTCGGACAATCAATTCCTTCGTAGGAATACCATGCAACCAATCTATGCTTTGCTCATAACTTTTCTTCTGCTTGATCTTCCTTCGTTGCTCCTGGTATTGAAGTTCCAAAGTATTCCATATCCGGGCGGGAACACCGGTGACCATTTCCAACCTATCTGCTGTTTCATAGGTGATGGGCTGTAGTCCTTTGATGATTCGAATCATGGATTGCTCTGTCAGACCACACCGTGTTGCACACTCCTTCAGTGTCATTGAAAGGGTTTCAAGAACTTCAGCCAAGGTTTCTCCAGGAGCAACTGCATAGTCTGGGGTAAACTGATATGTATGCTTAGTTAGTTTCTCATCGTTCATTGCTGATTACCCCACCAATCTAATAATTTAGTTAACATGATATGTTAATCATAATATCACTGGCAAAAGAAAGATGCAAACTATATGTACCTAGGTAATCGAATACAGGTCCTTGACTTCGCTATCCAACAACAACTTGTTGTAAAGTACCAATCACGTGTCTTTGTGATGTGAAGAATCAAATACATTTATCTTAGAAAAGGCTCTTCATTGCATCCAGAATTCCTGCAAACTCCAACAAGGAATAGGCAATACGCCACATGATGAGGAAGATCAGACTATAGAGAATTCTCCAAGTAATTGTCCGCTTGAAAAGAGGAGCAAGAACTGCAGCCCCATAGGACAAGAGGAAGAACCAGAGAAAAGACGCCGAAACAGCCCCTCCTGCAAAAAGGTACCTACTCTGCCCAACATAGGTACTGCTGATACTTCCCAGGAGCACCACCGTATCAAGATAGACATGGGGGTTCAAGAGAGTAATTGCCAAGGTGGTGAGCACTATCTGGGCTCTACTTGTTTCACTATGTTCAGTCTCCGCTAAACCCTCAACAGGTTTGAGTGCGGTCAACAAGTTCTTCAGGCCATACACAAAAAGAAAGAGAGCGCCTCCGCCGGCAGCAACGGTAAGCAGATGGGGTGATTGGCTGATAATACTCCCTACCCCTGCAACTCCCAAGGCAATAAGCACTGTATCCATGAGAGAACAGATAAGTGCAACAAGAAAACGATGTTGCTTCTTGATACCTTGGGTAAGAACGAACGCATTTTGCGCACCAATTGCGATAATAAGGCTGGCTCCAGTTGCCATACCGGTGAAGTAAGGGAGTTCCATGGCATACAGCGTATACAGAAGTGGCATGGTATGCAAAGCAGGAAAGCTCTATCTTAAGTGAAAAGATGCAGAATTAGGATACCTCATCATTTCTGAATGGGTAGAGGTGATGGGCGATGGTAGTATATGCTAAAACTTCCTAAATACAGACGGTTGCTTCCGGTTCTGCTCATAACTCCTTCCATGTACGAACAAGAGCTCGCATTTCCATGATAGATAGCTTGAGCATTTCACCAGCCCGGCCCATCGATATAATCTCCCTCTCATAAGATTCTCGCACAAAACGAGCGAAACGCTCCTCCATAAGGTCGCTGAAATCAAGCCCATGAGGGTCCTCTTTTGCAACCAAATCTGGAGATTCTGCTCTCAAGGAATTTGGTTCAAAATATCCTTTTAGATCATGTTTATACTTAGCAGAATATTCCTGTCGAAATCTGATAATAAGATTGGTATAGGAAGAGGATTCTCCAATCTGAAACAGCCTATAGAGAATTGTCATATAGCTTACTTTAAAGATTCTCTTTACTTTCAGTACTCTATCAACATAAGCAAGACCCCTAAAATGATCTGTTGCTCAGAAACAACACGAAACGGGATAAACCTTCCTCTTTCCCATACTCCAGACTTTTTCATGAATTGGCTACACAATCTTCCCATCCCAAAGAAGCTGTAGGAAATATTTCCAAGGCATGACTTCAATACCATTTTCCAACTTCCTTGGCCGCTCTTCGCAGCATACCAGAATGTATCGACCGCATATCCCTTCCTCCATGAAAGCCTTCAGTCCTCGGTAATCCTTGGAATCTGCCTTTTTGGTGGTTTTGGTCTCAATTGCTACTTTCTCTCCTAGCACAAATTCAACCTCAAAGTTGCTTGTGGTCCTCCAATAGCTAAGGACTTCTTTGCTCTGGATGTAATCGAGGTAGGAACGTAGCTCCATGAACACATAGTGCTCGAAAAATGCACCATATTCTGTCTGGATTGAGGTGGGGACAGGAGCATTCTGCAGCGCTCTGGCTACTCCAAGATCAAAGAAATAGAACTTAGGCATCCCATAGGTCTTTCTCTTCTTTCCATTGGTGAAGGAAGGGAGTTCATACCCGATCAGGGTGTCAACGAGGACCTGATACCAACCGGTAACAGCTTGTCTGGAGACACCAACATCGCTGGCAATATTGGTAAAGTTGATCATCTGTGTGTTTGATAGGGCGGCTACCTCTAGGAATCGTGAGAATTGGGGAAGTTTCCTTGTAACTCCCTCTGCCTGGATCTCCTCGTTGAGGTACAAAGCAACATAGTCGTTAAGTTCCTCATCAGGATGTTCAGAACAGAAGGCTGAGGGCAATAAGCCTGACTGGAAAATCCTTTCCAAAGTATAGTTGGTGTCTTGTATCTCTGGGAATACCAAAGGATGCATGGTGATATGACCGGCTCTTCCTCCCAAGAGATTGACTCCGCCTGAACGAAGTTTTCTTGCGCTTGAACCGGTGAGCAGGAACCGGATATTCCTCTCTTCAATGAGAAATTGCACTTCCTCCAGCAGCAGTGGCGCTTTCTGGATCTCATCGATCACCACGAGGCAATCATGCAAGTCGCGAGCTTCAATTTCTTCCTTGAGAATGCCTGGATCGGAGAGTACTCTCATCCGAAGCCTACCGTCAAGCAAGTTCCAGCTAAGGCTCACCCTGTCTTGCAATTCATTGCGAATGTAGGTGGTCTTTCCTGTCATACGAGGGCCTAAAAGGAATTGCGACTTGGTAGCGAGTCTTTCATTCAACCTCAGGGTACGTTTGATATATGCATCTCTTTTCATTGAAATTGCCACTCCTAATTAACATATATCATGATATACGCTATTAGTGTTTGCGTCAAATAAAAACTTTCCGTATCCATATCAGAGATTAGGGGTTGGTATCACAAGAGATTTCGAGGAATGGTGTTAACCATTCTTTGGGTACATCCATATATGGTAGACAAGGATTGCTGAGACGGGGGGGTATGGGGCTGCCTGATGACCTTGTCGGGAAAAATCGGAGTATCCTATTAAGCGACAACGCAAAATCCGAATGGTGGATTTGTCATTTTTTTTACACGGATGGAAATACTGAAGATACTCCCCTGTTCACCAGATCCTATTACCATGAGGGTAGGACAGCTGAAGTTGGCAGTTTGCTTACCGCTCAAGACAGAAAAACCTCCCTAAGGAGGCAATATATATAGAAGACTTCCAAGAAAGTCGACCTTGAATAAAATCGGGCAAGTGCCCTCATTCCCAGGTATGTATTCTGGATGGAAGCCCTGTACCCAAAGATGAGGGAGAAACGACAAAGTCTGTTCCTGTTTCCCAGATCCGGTACAAAGATCCTGTCTTTCAGAACCATTCCCAAACAAACCCTTGGAAGGAAGAGGCCACTGAGAGGAAGTTTTCCATCCGCTCTATGGTCTGTTGCTTTGATGTAACCCCGAATACATGAAGAAAGTATGTAAGAGGTATGAAACAAGCATGAATTGTTGCTGATCATAGAATGAAGATACTAATCCTCCCAATTTTATTCTACTTTTTGGGTCATTTTATTTTTACTAATCCTCCCAATTATTTCCTACTTTTTGGTTCAGTTTTAGTTGTTTGATACGATTTAATGGTTTAGAATACCTATATGATAATAACCAATAAAGAGTACTTGCCTAGGTTGATCGACCTGTATATGCACGATGTTCTTCACATGAGAGGGGCCGTTCTCATTGAAGGTATCAAGTGGTCTGGGAAGACAACATCTGCTAAAAGGCATACCAAAAGCCTGATTGATTTGTCAGTTAATTCTGAGAAAGAAAGGGCGGAGTTTTTGGTACGAGAGAATCCTGACCGACTCTTTTCTGAAGACACCCCAATTCTTATAGATGAATGGCAAAAGGTTCCTTTGCTTTGGGACACAATAAGAAATCAAGTAGATAAGCGTACTGCCTTTGGACAATTTATTCTTACAGGTTCAACATCACAGACAAAGGCTGCAGAAACGCTTCGTGCACACTCCGGGACTGGTCGAATTGGAAAGATCCATATGCATACGATGAGTTTATGGGAGTCTGGAGATTCAACCGGGGAAGTGTCGATTGACACTTTATGGAAGGGAGTGAGAAAAGTGTATGGAGAAAGTAAGCATACTGTAGCTGACATCGCTTTTCTTTGCTCTCGGGGAGGTTGGCCGGAAGCATTGAGAATGCGCAAGGATTTATCCTTGAAGCAGGCATACCTGTATATTGATGAAATCTGTGAAAGTGACATCAGAAATGTTGATGGACATAGGAGATCTGCACAGAAGATGAGAAAGGTCTTGCAGTCATATTCAAGATTTTCCACCTCAGATGCCCCAAATACAGCAATAGAAAATGATGTATTTGATATTTCAAAAAATACCCTTGCTGACTATCTTAAAGTTCTTGAGGATCTTTTCATTACCAATGAAACAGAGGCTTGGAATCCAAATTTCAGATCAACTACAGCAATTAGACAGTCGAATACCAGATATTTGGCAGATCCTTCAATTACAACGGCTGCCCTGAAGATGGGACCGGAAGATTTATTGAACGACTTACAGACTTTTGGTTTGATTTTTGAGACCCTTTGTGTAAGAGACCTCAAAGTGTATGCACAGGTACTTGATGCGGATGTTCTCCATTATCGCGATGCGGCGGGCCTTGAATGTGATGCAGTATTCCATGGCAGAAACGGAAAATATGGATTGATTGAAATCAAACTTGGGCAGAATCGTGTTGAAGAAGGGGCTACAAATATTCTAAGGCTGGCAAAGAAAATAGCAGCTTCAAATCAGAAGATTCCAGATTTTCTCATGGTTCTGACAGGAACAGGATTTGCTCACCGTAGAGAAGATGGCGTGTATG
>NZ_JAEKNT010000509.1 GCF_016406725.1 Sphaerochaeta sp. S2
ATCATCAAGAGACCAAATTCCGCACTATCGGTGGTAGCTGGCAAGACACCGAAGACCTTCCCATCACTAATGATGGCAACCCGATCGCAGATTGCTCTCAACTCTTCTAATTCACTAGATATCATCACAATTGTCGTTCCACTTTCCTCATTGTATTTTCTGAGAGCTTTCAGAACCAGAGATTTAGCCCCAATATCGATACCTCGCGTAGGTTCAGATACAAAGAGTAGTTTTGGGCCTACTGCGAAGGCTTTTGCAAGACAGACTTTCTGTTGGTTTCCCCCAGAAAGTTCTTTCGCTCTTTGCTTGGTACTGGTACAACGGATTTCAAGTTGCTGTACATAGGATTCAGTTTCCTCCTCGATAGCAACTTGGTCACGCCATTTAAGTAAGCCTCCTAGATACTGTTTCAAATACTTCTCCTGAATCTGCATAGCAGTAAAGGAGATGTTCCATTCCAAGCTCTCGTCGAGGAGCAAGCCTACTCCCCGTCGGTCTTCACTTACAAAAGCCATTCCAGCATCCAGGAAGTGCCTGGGATTGTTTAGTGCAATCTCTTTACCTTCGAAAATGACTTTGCCCCCAGCAGGAAAGAGACCCATGGCTCCGTTGGGAATACCAAGTTTCCCTTGTCCAGCCATACCTCCAATCCCTAGGATTTCTCCCTTATGGATATCCAAGGATACATCCCTAACAATTTCACCAGGCATATCCACCCAGAGGTTCTGAAGGGAGAGCAACACAGGGGTGTTTTCGTAATCAAATCCTCTCGATTCTCTCTTTGAACTACCCACATCGCGGCCTACCATCCAACGAGCGATGTCAGCAATTACAATACCTTGAGAAGGTACTGTCTTGATAATCTGACCATCACGCATAACCATGATTGTGTTACAAACGTCAATGATTTCCTGTAAACGGTGGCTGATAAAGATGATGGAAATGCCACTTTCACTCAATAGCCGCATTGCCTTAAGCAGACTGTCTGCTTCCTGTTCCGATAGTACTGCCG
>NZ_JAEKNT010000510.1 GCF_016406725.1 Sphaerochaeta sp. S2
CAGGGAGATAGATTAAGTGGTTTCCTACCTGTTCCAAGTGCATGATTGCACTGTCTGAGAGCATAGGGAACTCCAATACCATCTGGTCAACTTCGGAATCACAGTTCCCACGTACAGAAATTAACGATTCTTTCACACTATTTTGTAGCCTGCACGCTTCTTTTGGGTTATACTCATAGGGAAAGGCATTTCTTGGGCCGTGATAGAGAAGGTCCCCGAGCAGTATTAGCTTGGAGGCTTTGGTTGTTTGAAAGATATTCAGGAGTCTATGCATTGCATATGCACTTCCATGGATGTCGGAGGCAAAAAGGTATATCATACTTATATGATAATGAAATCGATTATGTACTGCAATAATGTTGACAATCGAAACGATAGTGTCTGTGTAACCTTCTTAAATTTCACACAAAGGAAATATATGCACACAAACCACACACAAACACCATTTAGCTTCACACTTACTCAAACAACATCACTTGTTCCTCACATTAATCTATCATTTGCACAATCTATGTCCATTGTACTCACAAAGTGCATCAGCATACTGATGTTACAAATAAACTCTCACGCAAAAAAATGGAGATTTACGTCATGAAGAAAAAGTTTGTATTGACTCTGGCGCTGGTTCTCATGGTTGCAGCTGCTGTCGTTGCTGCTCCGCTCGAAGTAAGTGGTTCTTTTGAGGGTGGCTACAAGTTTACCTTTGAAGACGATGGTGACAAGAAAATTGAAAAAGCTGGTGATCAGGCTTCAATTGATGCAGTAGCTGCTTTCACAGGTGATTTCTGGAAGTTGAGCTTGGCTGGTGGTGCTGTAATGTTTGATAACGATATGGAAGCCACTCTCGAAGTTTACCTTGACAAGGCACTTGCTGAGCAGGGCGTTGACATGGGTGATGTGTCCTTGAAGTATGCTATTGGAAACAAGAAAAATTTGAAGCCTTCTGATGTATATGGTGATTCAAATGATGCAGTAGCAGAACTTGAGATGCTTGGTAATACTTATTCAGCTTTGGTTACCCTTGGCTATGCAGACCTCGTAACTGTTGAATTTGGTGCAGATCCTACCGATGCTACCAACAAGCCGATTATGGCCGGTGTTAAGGTAATGCCTGTTGATGGCGTAAGCGCAGCATTCGGT
>NZ_JAEKNT010000511.1 GCF_016406725.1 Sphaerochaeta sp. S2
ATGGTCGAGTGCAAAGCAAGCATCCTTGATAAGCTCGGATACACTCGGGTGTGGAAATACTATCTCTTTGACGTCCTGGACTCTTAGCTCTGCTTCAATAAGAGCAGAAGCGCCCCAGATCATCTCGCTGCTGTAGGGTCCCAGCAGATGAACTCCAAGAATGGCACCACTTTCCTGGTGACAGATCACTTTCACCAATCCTGATGCACGCTTGCCTTGCTCAGCGAGGAAACGACCGTTTGCGCGCATTTGCACGGTTTGGCTCTTCACAGGAATGCCTTTTTCCTTGGCTTCCTTTTCTGTGATGCCACAACCAGCTGCCTCGGGATTTGCGTAAACAGCCCAGGGAATTGCGTTGTAGCGCATGCGCATCTCTTTTGAACCGAAGATATTGGAGATGGCAACCTCTGCCATGCGGGATGCACTATGGGCAAGAAGGGAGCGACCATTCACATCTCCAATAGCCCAGATATTGGCAACATTGGTCTGCAGACGGTCATTTACCACCACCCCTTGTCGGTCGATATCTACTCCAAGCTTCTCCAGCCCCTGGGTGTTCGGCCTACGCCCAACACTCATCAGGACCAGTGCTGCTTCAGTAGACTGTTTATCTCCCTTGGCATCAGTATAGAACACCGCTTCCTTGGTGATCTCCTCTACCTTGCAACCAAGGCGGAAGTCCACTTCCTTGAGCTCACGTCTCATCAGCTTGGCGAACTCGCCATCCATCATGGGGAGAATCTCATCCATCATCTCTATGACGGTGACCTTGGTCCCAATCATGGAGAAAAACGAGGCAAATTCGATCCCGATAACCCCACCACCGATAACAACCAGGGATTTGGGTACTTCCTCGAGATCCAGAATCTCATTGCTGGTGAGCACATGTTCCAATTTTGCTCCAGGGATAGGTGGAACAAAAGCAGAGGAACCGGTGGCGACCATCAGGTAGGAACCTTCATAGACAGCGTCTCCCACTTTCACATGATGTGGGTCGATGAATTCAGCTTCACCAAAAACTGTTTCCACCTTGTTCGATTTCATCAGGAACTCGATACCACCTCTCAGCGTCCTCACCGTATCATTCTTCCAGTTCATTGCACTAGGAAGGTTGAATGTCACCGAGGCAGCCTCAACTCCATGTTTTGCACCATCAAGTGCATGATGATAGAGTTTGGCACTGTTCAGAAGACTCTTGGTGGGGATACACCCCCAGTTTGTACAGACTCCTCCAAGGTGCCCTCTCTCTATGAGCAGGACCTTCTTGCCAAGTGCCCCTGCTCTTTCTGCGGCAACATATCCGCCAGGACCGCTGCCAACTACAATTAAATCATAGGTACTCATGTATCCTCCCTACAGTGCCAACAAGAGATCAATGGAGGCAATGTTGTCCATCAAGGCCTTCAGGAAGCGTGCAGCATCTGCACCATCGACTGCCTGGTGGTCCATTGTCAGTGAGAGTCCAATCTTTTCAATAAAAACGATATCCCCATCCTCATCCTCTACCGGCGTCAGGGTAATGCCGCCAACCCCTAGGATTGCAACCTCAGGCACGTTGAGTACCGGGGTGAATGCATCAATACCAAAGGCTCCTACATTACTTACCGTGAAGGTTGAACCACTGAGTTCGTCAGGCTGGGCTGTTCCTTCCTTGCACTTATCAATCAGGGCCTTGGTCTCTTCAGAGAGCTGACGGAGGCTGAGCATGTCACTGTTTCGCACCACAGGGACCAGAAGGCCCTTCGGTGTGTCGGTAGCGACACCAAGATGCACATGGCTAAAGCGCAACATCTTATCCCCGAGGAAGTGTGCATTGAATGCAGGGAACTCCAGCAAGGTTCTACTGACTGCAAAGAGGATCAAATCATTGATTGTAACCTTGTTCAAACCGAGCTCACTCTTAGCACTCTTGAATCCTGCTCTCAGACGTTTCAGGGCACGTGCATCAGCCTGGGCATGAAGGGTAAGCTGGCATGTGGAGTGAATTGACTCCATCATTCTCCTTGCAGTTACCTTTCTCACTCCCTTCACAGGTATCTCCTGAATCTCTTCAGAGACTTCTCCCATTCGTGATGGAGTAGCAATCGCAGGTTTCACCTGTAGGTCGGAAGAGAGGACTCTACCTCCAATGCCACTACCACGTCCTGGAGCCTGGACTCCCTGTTCAAGAGCCTGCTGTCTTGCAACCGGACTGAGAGGCTCTCCAGCCACTGAAGCTACATCACGTTCAATGATGCGGCCTTTAGGACCGGTGGGCTGTACAGAGGAGAGTGATACTCCCATGGAGGAAGCCAGATTGCGTGCCCTGGGGCTGGATCCCTGAGCCTTGTCTGCCGTTGAGGGAGGAGTAGCTTTTTCAGGTTGTGTGTCCTCAGCTGGTGCTGCTTCCTGTTTCTCTTCCTTTGGTTCTTCTTTATTGGTTTCTGGCTTGGGAAGCTCGACTTTCTCGCCTTCCTCCCCGACCATGACAATGGGGACCATTACGGGAACATCATCCCCTTCCTCATACAGTATGGCCAGTACTACACCTTCAGCGGTCGATTCAACGTCAATGGTTGACTTATCGGTCTCTGCTGAGCATAGGACATCCCCTACAGCAACCTTGTCACCTACTTTGACATTCCATTCCACAATAATGCAGGATTCCACTGAGTTTCCCTGTTTGGGCATCACAACTTGTTGTGCCATGTGTTCACTCCTCTACTTTGCAATAAGGACCTCAACGCCCTGCTCCTCGAGCTGGGTGATCAGGTCTGCAGGAAAACCACTGTCTGTGACAATGGTATCTATCTCTGTTACCGGCATAATCCGCACAAACCCACGATTCCCCACCTTTGAGGAATCAACGCACAATACCCGCCGTGTTGCTTGTGCGCACATACGTTGTACCACCTGTGCATTTTCGATCAGGCTGGTAGTAAGTCCATGTTCCATGGTAAATCCATCTGTACCGAAGAAGGTGGTGGATACATGGTAGTTCTCTATCTGGGAAATGGCAGCAGGCCCGACAAGGGCCTCAGCTTCGCTTCGGTATTCACCGCCAACCAATGTAACCTGGAGCTGGGTATTTGCCCGTGCGTAGGGCAGAATAAGTGTTGAGTTGGTTACCACCCGTACATTCCTCTTCCCGAATATGTGTCTGGGAATCAGGGAACAGGTGGATCCATTGGTAATCATGATAAAGTCATTATCCTTTACCATGGTTGCAGCAAGTTTTGCAATCAGATCTTTTTTTGGAGTATTGGTATCATCACGAAAGGCTGCTTGGGGAGCGGATGCAACCACGACCCGGCCGTGGCTTCGTATAACAAGACCTTTTGAATCCAGGTCCCGTAAATCTCCCCTGATGGTAACCGCAGAAACTCCCAGCTCTTCGCTGAGCCTGGATACAGGATACTCTTCACCACTTTTCAGAAGCTGGAGTATGTGTTTTTCCCGAGGGGAAAGCCCTATCATATGATACACTCCTACTTTCTTATCACTTTCGTTACGCTTTCGATTCTATTATAGTATCGCTAACTTTTCAAGTGTTTTCGAAAGGGATTCGTCAATCCATATGAAAGACTTCCTCCAAGGGAAGCGATATCGGTGAGTTGTCTTCATTCGTGTCCATAATATCAGCCATATAGGCCCACCACTTCTGGACAATGGGGTTTGAGCCAAGATCCTGACTCCCCGACTCTCCCTCTGATTTCTGAAAAGCAAAGAGCAATCCACTATCCCGGTCAAGGAAAATGGTGTAATCAGAAACTCCACTTTCCTTGAGCAGAGCCTTCAACTCCGGCCAGATCTCATCATGACGTTTCTTGTACTCTTCCTCATATCCTTTCTTCAACTGCATGACGAATGCCTGTCTCATCATATGTGATCTCCTAATTTCTACTCATTTGCTGGAGCCGTAGCTTCCTGTTTGCCTTGTACATATCAAGCAATCGAGGAAGCAGGACCGCAGTAATTAAAAGCAATCCAATGACAATGGTCATCAGGGTTCCACTGAACTTCAACAAGCCCATACCAAACTTAAGGTACCCAACCAGCATGGAGCCGATGAAAACACCATACACACTTCCCTTACCTCCGGTGATGGCAACACCACCAAGAACTACCAAGGTGATAATCTCCAAATCCCATCCGGTTGCAATGTTTGAGCGGACAGAGAGAATGCGGCTTGCAAGCAGTATGGACGTGAGACCACAGAAAAATCCGGTAACGGTGAAGTTGATAATCCTCATGGTCTTTACCTTGATACCAGAGAAACGAGCCGCTTCAGCACTGTTTCCGATGGCGTACAACCTTCTTCCATACGTTGTCTTATGCAAGATGAAAGCAAAGAGCAATACAAGCACCAGGTAGAGGACGAACTCAAAGGGGATAATGGTACCAGGTATGAATTGCTGCCCAAAGAATCCAAAATTTTCTGGGAATTCAGTGCGTGCCTGGTCTCCCAGCAAACCAATTGCGATCCCCCTGAAAACAGACTGTGTAGCAAGGGTAACGGCGATTGCTGGCATCTCGAGGGCAGTGATCATTACCCCATTGAACAGTCCGGCAAGTGTCCCAACTAGAAGAGCTAGGAATATCAAAGAAGGAATGGAAGCCCCACTTTGAGCAGCATTGCCAACCACATAAGCACAAAGGGCAATAATGGAAGCAATTGAAATATCAATGTCTCCACACATGATGATAAAGATCATGGGAAGGGCCATGATTGCCTTCTCACTGAATTGGAAGGTTGCATTCATCAAATTGAACCAATCCAAAAAATAGGGAGTCCTGATCGTGAAGAACACGAACACCACTACTATGATAATGGAGAGCAAGACTTCCCACTGGGTGAAATATTCTATCAACCGGTTCTTGAGCGACATTTCATCGATAAGCCGGGATTTTGCTACTAAATCTCTCTTTTCAGCCATACCTAGCCTCTCCTCTGTGCAAGCAGCTTCTTCGTCTTTCGTTGGTCACTCATGGTGTTGAGCGTCAATGCGATAAGAATGATCAAGCCTTGGACGAACGTTTGCCAGAAAACTGACAGGTAGATAACCGGCAACGCATTGGTGACCACACCAAGGAAGAGCGTCCCCAGGACCACTCCGATGATGCCGCCGGAGCCACCTGCAAAGTTGACCCCACCAAGCACACAGGCTGCTACTGCCTGCATCTCGAACCCAGTTGCCATCTCATTCACCGCAGAAGCATAGCGAGCGGTCCAAAGAGCTCCTGCAAGGCCACAGAGCGTTCCACTGATAAGGAATACCACTACCCTTACCCTGCTCTCATTCACTCCTACAAACTTTGCTGCTGTCGGGTTTCCCCCGATCGCATAAACTTCCCGTCCTGTACGGGTATACCTGCTGAAATAGTAGAAGACTGCAATAACTAATAAGGCAATCCAGAGCAGGTTAGAAATTCCGAGAAAACTATTACGAGGGAAATCTATGTAGGATTTACTCATCTCATGGGCTGTAACCCACGTACCTCCACTGAGGAGAAAGGTAAGCCCGCGATAGATATTCACCGTACCCAAGGTGGTGATGATCGGGGGGATTTTCCCGTAGGCAACCAACACACCATTGAAGAGTCCCATCACCATTCCAATGCCCATTCCTGCAAGCAAGAGGAGCAAGGGACTGACTGTAGGATTTGCCTCATTGATCATACCGGTAGCCATACCGGTGAAGGCGATAATGGAACCAACCGAGAGGTCAATTCCGTTCGAGAGGATAACATAGAATTCACCTATGGCGACAATGGAAAGAATAGCCATGTCGTTGAGGATGGTGGAAATATTCTTCGCAGAAAGAAACTGCGGGGAGCGGATTGAAATCGGCACTAGGAGCACCACCAACAACAAGGTAAGGGTTGCCTCCCTACGGGCCAGTGCTTTCTTTACAAAGGAGGAGAAGGATAGGTCAGGCATTGGAGGCCTCCATCTGTACAGTTGCGATTGCATACCGCATTACTGACTCTGCTGTCGCTTCTTCTGCATCAAGAATGGCTGTCTGGTACCCTTCATGCATCACGACGATCCGGTCTGACATTCCCAAGATTTCAGGAAGCTCACTACTAATCAAGATAACGGCAACACCCTTGTCTGCCATTTCACAGACGAATTCGTGTACTGCTGCCTTCGTTGCCACATCAATACCCTTGGTAGGTTCATCTAGGATGAGAATCTTCGGATTTGTCCCAATCCACTTGGCAAGTACGACCTTCTGCTGGTTACCCCCACTGAGCGTCTCAGCATCGACGTGGTATCCTGCAGATTTTATCTCCATCTGATCACCATGTTCCTGGACATAATTAGATTCGGTCTTTTTCCTGGTCACCAGACCTTTCCAGCAAAGATTGGTCAATACCGGTAGGCTGATATTATGGGTCAAACTCATTTTCAATACCAAACCCTGCTTCTGGCGATCTTCAGGCACCAAGGCAATCCCTTTTCGCATGCTGTCAATGGCACCTTTGGGCATAAAGGGTTTCCCGAGTAAATGCATCGTCCCCTCACTGGCCTTGTCAATTCCAAAGATAGTTCTCACTACCTCGCTGCGACCAGCTCCGACAAGCCCGAAGAGACCAAGAATCTCCCCTTCATGCAAATCAAAGGAGATGTCCTTGAAGGCACCAAGCTGACTGAGATGCTTAACCTCAAGCACCTTCTTACCAATCTTTGGTTCATGGTGGGGGTACATCTGGTTTATTGAGCGCCCGATCATCATGTTAATGATCGTATCTTCGTTGCTCTCAGCTACCTTCCCTTCCCCGATATATTGTCCGTCACGGAAAACCGTGTAGTAATCGCAAATTTCAAAAATCTCTTCAAACTTATGGGAGATGAAGAGAATTGCCTTGCCCTCTTCCTTTAAGGAGCGGACTATCCTGAATAGATCATCGACCTCTCGGCCGGTAAGTGCACTGGTTGGCTCATCCATGATGACCAGATCTGCATCAAGGCTGAGTGCCTTGACAATTTCCACCATGTGGCGCTGTGCAACACTGAGATTCTTGACCAGGGAGTCTGGATTGATATCGAGTTGCATCCTCTGGAGCAATCCCTGGGTATTCTCTTGCATGGTTTTCCAGTCGAGTTTTTTTGTTTTCGGATTCCTGAGGTGGTGTCCCATATAAATATTCTCTGTGACACTGAGCTCAGGAAACATGGATGCTTCCTGATGGATGGCTACAATCCCTGCCTGTTGGGCGTCGATTGCATTCTTGAAGGAGATTCCTTTCCCCTCAAAGGCCATTGTTCCACTGGTAGGGATATAGACTCCGGTGAGAATCTTCACCAAGGTGGACTTTCCTGCTCCGTTCTCTCCAATGAGGGCATGCACTTCACCCCTTCGTAGGGAGAGATGTACATCATCCAAGGCTCTGATACCGGGAAACACCTTTGTTACGTGTTGTACTTCCAACAATGCCTGTTGCATTGTTCCTCCTTATGCAAGCAGATGCAAAGGCTCCCACTTCCGAAGGGAAGCAGGAGCCAGGTGTGATTCGATTAATAGATCTCTGCGAACTTCTCGATGTTGTCCTTGTTGAATACATACGGAGTACTCATGAAGGCAATTCCGTTCTCTTCAACCTTGATGGAGCCCATGCGACCGGCAGGAATCTCTTCACCAGTTGCTCCGTCGATGGTACCATCAATAAGACCATCAAGGATGTAGGTGGAACTGTATCCAAGGTCAATTGGATTCCACAAAGCCATCTGGCGGCAGGTGCCGTCAAGAATGTAGCCCTTCATCTCTGAAGGAAGGCCAAGACCGGTTACTTCAACAACGCCACTCTTTCCAGCGTCCTTGACAGCCTGTGCGGTTGCAAGCAGACCTACAGTGGTCGGGCAGATAATAGCCTTCAGGTTAGGATATTTCTGCATCAAGGAGACTGCTTCACGATAGCTCTTATCAGGAGCATCATCACCATAGACAACTTCAACAAGCTTCATTTTGGAATAGTCAGCTTCCTTGATCTCTTCCTTCATCCACTCAATCCAGAGGTTCTGGTTGGTAGCCTGAGCTGAAGCGGAAAGGACAGCAACATCACCCTTGTAGTCAGTCAGTTCAGCAGCAAGCTGTACCTGCTGGCGTCCAATGAGCTCAGGATTACTGGGCAGGAGGTCAACAATACGTCCACCGGCATTGATACCAGAGTCATAACTGATAACCTTGATACCGGCTGCCATGGCTTTCTTGGCTACAGGAATCAATGCATCTGCATCGTTTGCGCTGATGGCAATACCATCAACTCTCTGTGCGATCAAGGTCTCGATGATCTCAATCTGGCCTTCTGCAGTTGCCTGGGGAGGTGCCATATAGGTCGTCTTGATCCCACCGAGCTCAGCAGCAGCTTCTTCACTGCCTTTGAATACTGCATCAAAGAACCCATTTCCCATACTCTTTCCGAGAATGACAATCTCTTTTTCACCCGCTGGGGCTGCTTCTTTGGTTCCCTGGGCAAACATTGCACCAAGGACCATGGTCATGATGAGAACAAACAACAACGTTTTCTTCATAACAAAACACTCCTTTTGAGAAATCTTCTCCGGGAAAACCCGGAACCTATCTGTACCTGGCAGAACACCAGGGCAAACAGCAAAACTACTGTCACAACTTCCTTTACTCTTAGTGTGACACCGATTTCAAAATCTGCAATAACTGAATAGTCATTTTTTAGCACGATTTTGTCATGAAACAGATATGGAACCTGATTTCTTATACATTGAAAGTTAAAAGACAAAGCAAAGAAAGTGATTTACGTGAATATCTCTATAAGTATAGATTAAGAAGGAGAACCATTTCTCTTGTTTCCAAACAGCACTCCCCCCAGCAACCCTACGAATGTCTGTTGGAAAAGAATTCCCAGAATGACAGGAAGGGCTGCAAGTGGGGGAAAATAGGTGGTGGCAAGCACCAAAGCTGCACTGATATTCCTCATCCCTCCGGTAAAGGTCATACTGACAAGGCTGGGACGATCCACCTTAAGGACATACCTCGCGAGTACATAGACAACCAGGAACCCCAAGGCAATGACGAGTAGATTCATCAGAATAAGTGGAACATAAATCCAGGAAAAGGAGAGAGAACCAGAGAGCGCTCCTACATGAATTACCACCACTACAATAAGTAAGAGCTTGGTAACCGGGCTGAGATAGAGCACGGCTTCCTTTGCAACCTTGGGCATGGTTTGGGTAACCAACATCCCCACAAGGGATGGTAGGACGATCATCACCAGCAAGCTGGTCATGATCCCTCCTTGGTCGATTTCCACTGTCGTATTGGAAAGCAGCCTGATCGTCAGGGGTGTCAGGATAGGAGAGAGCAAGGCATCAAGAATGATGAGCGAGAGCGCAAGAGCAGCATCGCCATCATAAATTGTCGACCATATGAATGCAGTGACCGCGATTGGAATCGAAGAGAGCAACACAAAGCCGGTGACAATATCGGGTTGTGTGGGAAATACTATACGGCCAAGCAGAGCCACCAAAACCGGCAGCACTATATGCGCACTGAACAGCACAAGCAACACAGAGGTCATTCTGCGGGCAATCTGGGCAAACTGACGATAGCTTACCCCCAATGCTCCTACAAAGGTAATGAATGCAAAAAAATAGGTTCCAAGAAAACGGAAGGAATCCAAACGATGACCAAGCAGCAAGCCAAGTACCACACCAATTGGTGTGACGAACGGCATCACCGCATTAAAACGTTTGTTTATATCCTGCAGTGATGCCATCTTACCTACTTTGATGCAACCGAAGACCGATATTTCTCCACTTCCCAGTTTCTGATGAAATCAATCATTGCATCATCCATGAAACGGGGTCCTCCAAAACTCTCGGTATACACCGCAATCGATACGGTATCCACAAAGAGCGGCATCGGTTTCTCGCCCAGGGAGAATACCCCAAGGTTTTGTATGCAGACAATCTTTGGGTTAACCCCGTGTTCGGCCTCATACTGTTTGAAAGCAGAAACTACGTCCTGCCCCTCTTCAACCCACAGTGGCTTGAAACCGGCGTAAACAATATGGTCAGGGGTAAAGGAAGAAGCGACTGGCTGGAAATGTTTCTCATCCTGCAGGTAGTGTGCAAACTCCTTGTTCCAAGAGAAAAGAATTGGCTCTGTTGTAAGAGTTCCAAGCTCCTTCTTGACTGATTCAACACGATATGAGTCTGCTTCCAAGGGTGAAAAATCAGGCTTTCTTACCAACTGGGAGGAAATCTTCCCCATCAAGGAGTTGTAGAGGTTTTCAATCTCCTCCAAACTCTGCCCTCCGGCAAAAATGCCATGGTTCTGTAGGAAAATCAGGGAACTGACCTTCCCTGTTTCCTGCTTCTGCTTGGCCATCCTGGAGCGGACAATATCTGCAAGGATGAATCCAGGCTTCACCAATTCAATCCAGAGCGCTTCAGGGAAAAGCCTGGCAACAGCCTTCTCTCCTTCCTGTGCACAGGTAAGACCATTCACCATGGCAGGGTGAAGGTGGATGACATACGGGAATGGAAGTAATGCATGGAGCAAAGCCTCAACAGAAGGACGGGCTGTCTCGCCTTCGAGGCGGCAATCCATCATATCCTTGAGAACTTCATCCTCTCTCTCCTCGTCATCATTGCTGTACTGCTTTCCCCAAATTTTCTCAAGCTTCCTCAGATCCATCTTGACAAAACCCGATTCATCAATGGTTCCCAAGGCATGGCCACTAGCCTTCACATAGAGGATATTCCCCTCTTTATAGGAGGTGTTTCCACCTCCCAATAATACATAAGAAGGGTCAGAGCCATACCGCTTGGAGTGGGCAATCAGGGATGCAAAACTCATGAACGTTCCCCCAATACTTCCCTCTCATAGGAACTTACCAACTCAATGAGTTCACTCTCCAGTGGAGTGTTTGTTCTTCTGCAGTACTCATCCCAGATGGCACCGAAGGGAAGAACACTCTGCTGTTCAAGCAGCGCCATGGTTGCATAGCCATTTCCTGACTCTTCATACTCAATAAGTTGATCAATCGGCTCAAGCATTGCAAAGAGCAAGGCTTTACGCATTGCCCTGATACCAGTAACCCAGGCGCCAATACGGTTGATTGATGCATCGAAGAAATCCAGGCCGATGTGGGAGGACTCCAGTTTTCCGCTTCTCACCAACTCCTCTGCAACCATCTTGATCTTGTCATTGAACAGAACCACATGATCACTGTCCCAATGCATGGGGCGACTCACGTGCAAGAGAATCTCATCATCAAAGAGAAGGATGGCGGAAAGTTTATCCGAGATATCTTCCTCTGTGTGGAAGTGTCCCATGTCAATACAGAGCATCTTGTTGTTCCGTGCTGCATAGTTCATATAGAACTCATGCGAGCCAACCACAAAAGCTTCGCTTCCGATTCCAAATAGCTTGGTCTCCAGAGCATCACGCATAAATTCGCTGGGATATTCTGTCTCAAAGATCTCATCAAGGCTCTCCTTGAGAATGGCACGGTACCCAAACTTGTCAACAGTGAGGTTCTTTGCACCATCAGGAACCCAGGTGTCGAGGATACAGGGACTCCCCTGTTGCTCACCAATCCAGGCAGCAATCTTCCTACAGCGTTTTGCGTGCTCAATCCAGAACCTACGGATTCTCTCATCCTTGCTTGCCAAGGTATAGCCATCATCAGCCATTGGATGACTGAAGAACGTTCCATTGAAGTCCAGAGGGATACCCATCTTCTTGCCCCAATCAAGCCAACCTTGATAATACTTCTCCTCAATCTGGTCACGGTCAACAAAGGTTGAACCGAACTCCCCATAGCTGGCATGCAGGTTCAGCCTATGACTTCCACCAACCAGAGAGAAGACCTGCTCAAGATCCTGACGCAACTGCTCGACTGTCTTTGCCTTGCCGGGATAGTTTCCTGTGGTTTGTATTCCTCCACCAGCCAGTTCGGCATCAGGACGCTCAAAACCTCCAACATCATCACCCTGCCAACAGTGGACAGAGATGGGAACGTCAGACAATTGATCAAGGACAGAGTCGGTATCGACACCATAGTGTGCATATATTTTCTTGGCTTCCTCATAGTAAGACATGATAGCCCTCCTCGTACAAAAGTATTCATTTATTAGTTTGCCACCATTTGCATTTTTTACCTTGACAGAATAGTCAAATTCTAGCACGATTTTATCATGTCTAGTTTTACATTGCACGAAACCATGTTCTTCAAGGAAAACAGCCTTCCTGTAAAAGTGCTGCTACGTGACCCTGAGATTCCTTTCTCATTGCATGGTCATGATTTCTATGAAATTGTCGTAGTCGTATCAGGAAAAGGCATCCACCTCTTGGAACAGGACAAGCGACAGTTGCAGGAAGGCATGGTGTTCTGTATTCGCCCTGGAACCATTCACGGATATGCAGATATAGAGAATCTGGTCCTCTACAACCTGCTTATTGGAAAGAAGGCCTTTTCAGTGCTCTACCCCGAGGTCAAGGATGTGGCTGGGTTTCCTGAGACATTCATGCAAGAAGATGGGAACGTCCCACTGGTTCGGCTCAACTCACACCAACACGCTGAAATTG
>NZ_JAEKNT010000512.1 GCF_016406725.1 Sphaerochaeta sp. S2
GAAAGCGAGATGAGACGTAGGGTAATATGCGGGGTGACAGCCAACATGTCAGGCAGAATCAGATCAAAAGTGTCATCGAGAATGACACGCAAAATGACATCCAAAATGTCATCCAAAGTGTCAACCAAAGTGTCATCGAAAGTGTCATCCAAAGTGACATCCAAAGTGTCATGCAAAGTGTCAACCAAAGTGTCATCCAAAGTGTCATCCAAAGTGTCATCCAAAGTGTCATCCAAAGTGTCATCCAAAGTGTCATCATGAGACTTTGGAACTTTAGTAGGACCAACCACAACGGTAGAGGCCTCATGTAAAGGCACGATAATCCTGAACACATCTCCTTCAGTAAAAACCGGTTCTGCTCCACTATATAACTTTGTATACTTATAGGTATTTCGCATCCCAGAACCCAACTCATCAGCTAAACCAACTTCGCGAAATACTTTTGAAATTGGAGGATTCTTAGGGAAAGGTTCGAATGATGAAGGATCCAAATTCCCGAATCCATGTGAACGATTGCTGTTTTCGGTATAAATACGATCTTTCTCAATCACCAACTTTGCCACATAGGCATTAGCATAATTCCTATGAGCCAAAGAGTTGGAAACAATCTCTCGAAGTATCTTATCTCTTGCACTGATGCTTTGCATACCTTCGGTAACAAATAGATCATTTAAATGCTTTTGCCCAAAGGCAATCAATCGATCATAACTTTCAAATAGGTTTGTGATTATTACATCTCTATCATCATAGCGATCTGTGTTGAAAACTCGAAATATGGCATCAGTCTTATGATGGGCTAGAGCTGACACGATCAAGGCATCTGGTCCAAATAAGAGGATTGCAGCAAGGGTGATCCCTTCGTTCCCTGTTGAGGTATCCGTAAGAATAAGTCCAGCACTCCGAAGCATTTCCAGATCAGTCATATATTGCCAAGGATGTTTTGGCGTACGCATACCGGACATATTGCGTGCTCGGTCTATCAAGTCATGACGTAGATCTGTGACAGAGAATATTGGAAACACCTTATTTACATAATATGTATCTTGTTTCCTTGCATATAACTGATAAACAAGACCTTCATTATCAGTGATATCTAGGTCGGAATCATAATTCCTATCAAAGATTCTTCCACGACAACGACAAACACTTTGTGAACGAGGCACTTGTATATATATAACTGTCTTCCCTTTAAATTCATAATCTATTGGATTGATATAGAGAGGAGGGTTCAACTTGTTCCTGTTGTTGATTACAGTCACAAAATTCTTTTTCATCTGATCAACACAGTCTGTATTTACGCCAATAATATCACCGCTGTCCTTTACACCCAGAAAGATATGACCTCCCTCTCTGTTTGAAAAAGAACAGACAGTCTCATAGACATCTGAAGTTATTTCTGTTGTGGATTTTTTGAACTCCACAGTAAGACTTTCACCCTGTTTAATCAAAGAAAGTAAGGTATCTGGTAAAACCATAATCATATCCTTTGCCAGTGTCGAATACACCTATTGCTCATTGGTTTCCGGCTTATAGTCAAATTCCAAATGGTGATGGGTACAATAATTTTTGATAACACTTAGTGTCATCTTGTTGGGCATTGTTCTTCCATTCTCCCACCGGTTCACTGTTGCATAGCTGACATCTAGTTCTGCCGCAAGATCTTGTTGAGAAATTCGTAAAGCCGTTCGAATATTCAGGATTGCTTTTGCAAAATCCATAACATTTCTACTCATATTGCATATTATAGCATATGTTATGTACAAAAAAAACTGGCAACAGTGACTATTCCATCAGTTATTGGACATGATTACAAGACTTTTGATGGTAATCCGAGGCAATCTAGTTTTGGGATCTGCACCAGAAAGCACTTGGGTTATCAAGACCCAACATGGACTTCACCAGCCTAGCTCTTACCTGACGGAATAGCCTCATGCTCTTAGTTGAGACGTGTAAAACCCTCAACCACCAATCGGACGTAGCACAGGAATCGGCTGCCAAGTGATAAAGGGAGTGACCCTTCGCTTGTACCGGCCAAGTTCCTTGTAATGCATTACCTCAAATACATCCTCATCCTTCCTGAATCGTTGGTTTGCACGATGGAACCAAACATATTCAGGTATGATTCCAATATTATCCTGGGCAAGGAGTCTTTTTCTGACAGACTCAGGATTTGTAATCGTAATCGGAAGACCTGCCTCATGGATAGCAAGCAACATACGCAATGTCTCTTCCATTCTCCCCAGCGATTCTCCACTCAATTGGATGACATACCCCTCTTCCCTGTACATTGAGCGGTACACAGCGAGAGAAATGTGTGTGGTATTTCCTCCTCGTTTAATCTCCCATGGGTGTCCTCCCATGGACCGCAAGGGGTGTTTATTGTCAATCCAATCGGCAAATTCCTCCGGGGAGTCTCCATCAATCTTGAGCAGACCCTCATCACGGCCATCAGCAAATTGACGATATAGTTCCCTACCTGATAGGGAGGCATCTATTACTTCATCGTCCCTCTTGGCTGCAAGATATGCAATTTTGCAGTAAGCAAAGTACTCGTTGGCGGTGAATGTTTTCACTTCTGCATCTGCCTGCTTATGGAAATAGAGAGATTCAACAAGGTCCACTATTTTCTTCTTCTTGTCCAAACCAATTGCTTCATCTAGACGATAGGCATCCGGAAAGGCCGATCGAATGACCGCATGAGGAGCAATCCCCTGTCGTAATTCCAGGGGATACTCTCTCTGAATACGCTTATTCGTTGCAACCCAATCCTTTTTAACCAGCTTCAACCAAGCACGGGCAGCATTCAGATAGGTGATCCAAACTTTGGTATCCGGATACTCACCCGGTATCTCCAGAGGCTTGATATCACTACGGTCTTCGAACTCGTAGCCACCCTGCTTGCCACTCATATCAAAGAGAGCGATATGTTTACGATAGGAAACAACTCTGATCAGGTGCCAAGAACCATTCTGGTCAGGAAACGGTATCTCCCAGATATGATCAAGAGCACTTATTGAGTAATGAAATGACTGAATTTCGTCAACAAAACAGAGAATCATATGGTCAAGCGTTGCCTTTTCATCCATGGGCAATTACTCCTTTACAAGGAAATGTATGTAAGAATAACTCTACCCTCTTGCATGTATAATGATATGTCAACCTTATTTATATACAAGAACAAAGATTGGTGATTTATATGCAATCCTATAATACCATATCCAAACAGCTCTACTTTCATAGAGCAAGTCCTCTTGGTCTCGTGTATGGATAAAAACACATTTCCAATTATTCGTCATGGCAGCATGCAGGCTTACCCTGCCCAGGGAGCATCTCTGTTTCTCAGAGTTTGTCTGCTACTGCTCATATGTAAATAAAAAGGAGATCCCTAGGATTTGAACAATCAGATCATGCTCATCTGGTATGCACCAAGTCTGCGGCCATCCTTGCGGTCATGATACACGTAGGAAGACCAGCCGGGCTGACCGTCCACTGCCCTGCACGATAGACATCAGGGATGGGGGTAAGAACAGCCTTCTTCATATTGAGCATACCAGCCTCTATGGGAATATCCTGTTCAAATGACCAGCCGACAATAGCGCCTTCACTGCTGTGAATATTTCGCTCAATACTCAGAGGGCTCGCGGTAAAGGAGAAAAGAATATGTTCTTCCAGCTCTGGATAGACCGACTCAGAAAGGGAGGCAATCATCATCTCCTTGATACGGCTTTCAAACTCCTCATACCAACGGCCTTCTTCAATCCTTCGTGTAAGTTCGTAGTCAAAGAGGAAACTTATGATGAGTCCACTCTTTCCCTCTGGTGCCGCACTGCTGTCATTAAGCACAGGAATGGAAATCTCATACGTATTCAAGTGACAGAATGCAGAGAGCCAGGTATAGAAGGCTTCCCTGTCCAGATCCTCCCATCCTTCCAGTATGGCAGCAAGCTCAGAGTGGTTGAGTTCCCCAAGGCCTTGCTTTGACGGGGTATAGAAGAAATGTCCCTCTGAAATTCCTGCAAAGTACGAAGGGGGCAAGTCCACTGCAAGGAAGAGGGTAAATACTGACTCCGCCCCATGGCTAGAGAGCACCTTCTCCTGCTCTCTGGCAATTCCACTCTTCTCCTCCTCAGTAAAACCCTCGAAGCAGACCATCCGGTAGAGATGTTTAAGATCGGCACACCAGATAAGTTTATCGTAGCTGTACTCATTCCCCTTCCCATCGGTGAGCGTCTTACCGAATGCATCCACATGAGTCACCTCAGTCTCCGTCCTCACCTCTGAGCCAAGTGCCAAGAGGCGCTCAGTCAAAGCCTTGGGAATACTGCCCACCCCTCCCTTTGGATAGAAGTAATCAGGATAGAGGGAGAAGTAACTCATGGCGAAGAAGGCAGGAGTCTTTTTGAAGAAGTGCTGGGAGACAATGTCGATGAGGGCTTTATTCTCAAGAAGGCCAGAAAGGAACTGCTCCATCGGCATTCTCATGCGCATAATTGCTGCCCCGGTTGCGAGGAAGCGCATAAACCAGAGAGGGAACGTAGTGAGATAGTAAGGAAGATTTCGCTTTGCATCCTTGAAGAATGGACTGTCACTCCCAAAGAGAACCTGCATATACACATCGAACTTTCCAATGACCTTGATGACCTTATCTACATCATCCCTGCTCTCAGGATAGAGCTCCAGAAGAAGATTCCTATAGGCTTCCAAGCTATCCTTGGAATTTGCATTGATGATCTTATCCTCAACCCCGAGAGAAACATTGCTTGGCAGAAGAGGAAGATCAATCTCCAGCTCCTGTAGCATGGGCTTGAGCATGCCGGCATTCTCCAGGGCTCTCACTCCCCCATCGAAGAGGAACCCCTCTCGAGTGAATGAGTTCACCAGCCCTCCAGGTACCTCCCCTTCTCCAGAAGCAAGACAGAGTGTCCTCTCATGGCGAGGGAGGTTGCTGCAGTCAGTCCAGAAATTCCTGCACCAACGATGATGATACCTCTATGTTCAGCCATCTGGGAGTACCCCCTATGAACAAGTACTGGTAATGGAAACCAGTATACCATGGTAGATTCCAATTTGGGGTATTGGTTGTTGGAAACAATTTTCCTGTGCTTGGTAGATCAGTCAGGTCAATGAAAGAAAAAATGAAGTTTCAGGTTTCTTGCTAGCTACACTGCCTAATATGGAAAAGTTGGGTGGAATCTGTTACTACTTTCCCATCCCCTTTCAGCTTCCAGGAGGATTGTATGAAATGCTATGAAAC
>NZ_JAEKNT010000513.1 GCF_016406725.1 Sphaerochaeta sp. S2
AATCAGATCACCCACAGCGATGGATGGTTGCAAGCCTCCACAGGTCCCGATACGGATGATGGCATCAACCCCATACTCAGTGAATAGTTCATAGCTGTATATACCAACTGACGGGCCACCCATCCCAGTAGAGAGTACTGAGACCGGCATATGATTGTAGACGCCTGTGTATCCAAGAACGTTTCTCACATCGGTGACCAGACGGGCATCTTCAAGGAAGTGTTCAGCTACCAGCTTTGCTCGTAGTGGGTCCCCAGGAGCAAGCACTACAGGTGCAATATCTGCCTTGGATGCTCTATTGTGAGGAGTCATCAGCTTGCCCCCTTCTCATATGGCTTGCCTGCAGCACGTGGCGCATAGTTCTTGCCACTGGAAAGCACCAGTGCCACGAGCGTCACGACATAGGGAAGGATATTGAAAACTTCCGAAGGAAGAGCCTTCAATGCAGGAACGTTGTTCGCGATGATGGCAAAAGCCTGTGCTGTTCCAAAGAGGAAAGCTGCACCAGTTACCCCCAGTGGACTCCAACGACCAAAAGAAACAGCAGCAAGTGCGATAAATCCACGACCATTGATGGTATTGCTTGTATATTGGATGGTCTGGGTAAGCACCACACAACCACCTGCAAGACCAGCAAGGACACCACTGGAGATAACAGCAAAGTAGCGCATCTTCTTCACGTTGATACCGACACTTTCAGCAGCTCCAGGATGTTCTCCACATGCTCTGAGGTGCATCCCGAAGGGGAGCTTGTAAAGCAGGATCCACGAGAGGACAACAACAGCAACAGCAATATAGGCAGTCGGATAGATGCCAAGTGCGTCTGTCTGCATGCCCATCATGAACTCTTTGGTTCTGTCAGCATTGAAGAGAATCTGGCTGGCAAAAATCGTTACACCAGTGGAGAGCAGGTTGATACCGGTACCACTGATGGTCTGGTCAGCATTAAGGTTGATTGCTGCCACAGCATGGATAAGGGAGAACAGTCCCCCAACTACAAACCCCATGGTCAAGGCCAGGAAGAGGGAAAGTGTTTGAGGAACCCCTGCCATCTCCATCAGGACATGTGCAGCTGCCGCTGTACATGCTCCGATTGCCATAAGACCTTCCAAGGCTATGTTTACGACCCCTGACTTCTCACAGATCATCCCACCAATGGCGGTGATGAGAATGGGGGCCACGATCATCAATACAGAAGGTAGCATTCCAAGTATCATACTCATTTGACTCCTACCTCCTTCTGCAGTTTTTTCTTATCGAGGTGCTGTTGGTAGAGGATCAAGGCTGAACGGAGGGCAATGAAGATAACGATCATTCCCTGGATGATGAAGGTAATCTCCTTGGGAATCTGCTTCCCTTGCATCAGAGCTTGTGCGTTCTTGAGCATACCGAACAAGAGCCCCGCGAGGGTGGTACCGAGAGCGGTGCTGTTTCCTACCAAGGCAACGGCAATACCGTCAAAACCATAGTTGTCCATCCCGGAGAGAACTCTTCCATACTTGAAGGAGCCCAATGCAACAATGCCTCCAGCAAGGCCTGCAAAAGCCCCAGCGATGGCCATGGAAAGTGCAATGGATTTCACCACCGGTATACCGCTGGCCCTTGCTGCTTCCTTGTTGAACCCAGTGGCCCGCATGCCAAACCCAAGACTGGTTTTCTCCATGATGAACCAGAACACGATTACTGCGATGATCATTAAAAAGATACCATTATTCAACAACGAATAGTTGGTGATCTTGGTGAAGAAGTCATTGGTGATCAAGGCAGTCTCTGGGAAGTCAGCTGTCTTGTAGGTGGTGGCGCCAGGCATTTGCAGTGAGATGATGCGACTTAGATACAAGGCAATGTAGTTGAGCATGATGGTTGAGACAACCTCACTTACTTCATACTTTGCTTTCAGCACTCCCACCAATCCACCCCAGAGGGCCCCAATGAGTATTGCGCAGACGATGGCAAGCACCCAGTGCAGTCCTTGTATC
>NZ_JAEKNT010000514.1 GCF_016406725.1 Sphaerochaeta sp. S2
ACTATCCCCTAGCATAGGGCTACGGAGGATAAGAAATGAAAAGAAGCGTAGCATATCCACAAGAAGTTAAGACTGAACTCATCAGCAGATACAGGCAATCGGGATTGTCCCAAGCCGAATTTTGCAGGTTGCCAGATGTTCCAATAGCCATGTCCACCCTTAGCACATGGTTACATCCACCTAAGACCAGTGGTCTTGCAGTCAACAGGTCTAAAGAGAAGGCCAAATCGACCAAAGACCTTAACATTGTCTGCTACAACATTGGGGAAAAAGCAACCAGGCGTGTTAGTGAGGGAACAGTCCAAGAACCAAATCTTCAGGAGATGATCAAGTTCCAGCAGGATGTGTACGACTGCTGCAGTCGTCTGTACCGCCTCAGCTGCAACGAGCAAAGCATCAGGCTTCTCTCCCAGATTAAGGGGGCACTGTGATGGGCCTGCCGTTTGACACGAGCCTGGAGGGCAAGAAGATATTCCTGCGGGTCGGACCAACTGATTTCCGACGGGGAATCCGTGGGATGGTCTCCCTGGTGGTCGGGGCCATGGACCTGAGGATGGACGAGCAGTCCCTATTCGTTTTCTGTTCGACCAGCAGAAAGCAGATACGCATCGTATATTGTGAAGGGGCGGGCTGTTGGTTACTGGCCCGGTCCGTCCGATATGGTCGCTACTCATGGCCTATGGACAGCAAGGATGCTGCGCAGATGACAGCGGATGAGCTTCGCGAGCTGCTGGCAGACCCCATCCCTTTGGGACATCTCAAGGCACGGGGCTTGGTCTCCAGAATGGACCTGCATATCTGATAAAAATAAAACAATTTATTTGAATGTAAGTATTTGAAACCTCCAATACAGGGCTTGTACGCCCCTGTTTTGGCGGTTTTCTGTTTTAGGCCCACCTTCTCTCCAGGCTCTTTACCAGCCTCCAACGAGTGCCCTCTGCATGCAGATTTAAGCGCCTATGCCTCTATTATATCCTTTACTACAAACGAATTATATTGATTAGATTGGCCAAATATGATATATTTCCCTTATAAGTAAAGATGAAGAAATAATCAGGCTCCAGATGCGTGTCGCTGAGCTGGAGAAGGAAAAAAAGAAGGACAAGAGGGAGAAATCTACACTCTTAGAAAAGATCGTTACGCTCGAAGAGGACATTGAAGTCCTCTCACGTGCAGTGCGTTCCAGTGAGCAGAAGCTCCGTCTCGAGCTCTTTGTCAGGTTCGGCAGCTCCAGCGAGAGATACCGCAAATACTTCAACATCTCTGAGGAGCTTATTCGCAAGGCGGAGGAAGAACAGCTCAGCGATGAAGAACAGAAAATCATTGATAATGCAAAGGAATTGGTTGAATCCGATAAAAAGCTTGAGGCTTCCAACAAGAAAGGCTCCAGGAACAGGAACCCAGAGCACAGGACTAGGGGAAACGGGTGTGGGAGACAGACCTTCGACCCCTCCTATCCCAGAGAAAAACAGGAATTCAAGCTTGCGGACAAGTGTCACAAATGCGGTACAACCATTGTGAATATCAACAGCGCGGATGTCCATGAGTACATAGAGCTCCTTAGCAACAACCTGAGCATCATCCAGCAGATAAGAGACAAGGGCTACTGTCCTTGTTGTGGTGAGACCCATGACGAGAACGGCACCAAAAAACGTACTATCATCACAGCGCCTGCTGACGAACGGTTCATTCCTGGTGGCCTTGCCGGTGACAGCCTCATAGCAGCCTCCATAGTGGACAAGTTCTTCTGCGGGCTGTCTGTGACCAGGATATCAAAACGTTTCAGGAATCTCGGTGTGGACCTGAGCGAGCAGAACTTTGCAAACTGGCACATGCGCGCCGGCAACGAGCTGAAACCTGTCGCCGAGGCAATAAAGGACTTCATCCTGTCACAGGATGCTGTAAACGCCGACGAGACACGCTTGCAAGTCCTTGACGAGCCTGGACGTAAGGACACCCTTGATTCCTGGATGTGGGTAATCTGCAGTGCGACC
>NZ_JAEKNT010000515.1 GCF_016406725.1 Sphaerochaeta sp. S2
CCCCATTATAGGGTGTGAGTTCTACAGTAATCCAAAGGATCATACAGAGCGTCCTCTTCCAGGAGGAAAAAAGCCCAACCAGTACCACCTCATTCTCCTTGCAATGAATGAGAAGGGATACCATAACCTGATGGAACTCAACTCGATTTCCTATACTGAAGGGTTTTACTTCAAACCCCGAATCGATGACGAGTTGCTTATCAAGCACAATGAAGGCTTGATCTGCCTATCGGCCTGCCTTGGCGGTGAGATTCTGCAACATCTGCTCAACGACCAGTATGACCTGGCAAAGGAGAGGGCACAGTGGTTCGCCTCTGTCTTCGATGATGGACGGTACTACCTGGAAATGCAGGACCACGGACTGCCTGAACAGAAGAAAACCAATCCATTGCTGAAACAGATCAGTGATGAGACAGGTATCCCCTTGGTTTGCACCAATGACATCCACTACATCGAAAAGAGTGATGCAAACGCCCAGGATCTTCTGCTCTGTGTTGGCACGAACTCCAAGAAGAATGACCCAAACAGGATGCGTTTTCCCAACCAGGAATTCTATATGAAGAGTGAGCAGGAAATGAGAGAACTCTTCAGTTGGTGTCCTGAGGCAATTGAGAATACAGCCAAGATTGCAGAGCGATGCAATCTGGAGATCCACTTCCCCGGCCCCCTGCTGCCAAACTTCGAAGTTCCTCCCGAGTTCAGTGATACTGCCGACTATCTTCGCCACCTCTCCAATGAGGGCTTGAGATCTCATTATGATACCATCACCGAAGAACTCCAGAAACGTCTTGATTACGAACTTGATATCATCACCAAGATGCAGTTCGAAGGGTATTTCCTTATCGTCATGGACTACATCCAGTGGGCAAAGAACCACGACATCCCAGTAGGCCCAGGGCGAGGCTCTGGTGCAGGTTCCCTTGTAGCGTACTCACTGGGAATAACCGATGTTGATCCAATCAAATACAACCTGCTGTTTGAACGATTCCTCAACCCTGAACGGGTAAGCATGCCGGACTTCGATATTGACTTCTGCTACGAGAGAAGGCAGGAAGTCATCAACTACGTAACCGAGCACTACGGAACTGAACGAGTTGCCCAGATTGCCACTTTCGGTACCTTGAAAGCAAAGGCTGTAGTGAAGGATGTTGCAAGGGTACTGGATATTCCTTTCGAGGAATCGAACAATATCTGCAAACTCATCCCCGATGACCCAAAGATGAATTTGACGAAGGCCTTCGAGCAGAACAATGATCTGGTAGAGCTGGAAAAGAAGGGCGGGGTCTATGCAGAACTCTTCGATGCGGCACGCCGTCTTGAAGGTCTGAACCGGCACACATCCACCCATGCGGCAGGAGTAGTCATAGGCAAGGAGAACCTGCTCAACTATGTACCTCTCTACCGTGACGCGAAGACCGGAGCCATCTCCACCCAGTACTCAATGGACCTCATTGAGGAGTGTGGGTTGGTAAAGATGGACTTCCTGGGACTCAAGACACTCACCCTGGTCAAACATACCGAAGACTTGATCAAGAAAAAGGATCCCACCTTCAATGCAAGTGAGATCGACGAACAAGACGAGAAGACCTTTGCCATGCTTGGCAGAGGTGAGAGCAACGCAGTATTCCAGTTTGAAAGCCAAGGAATGCAGAACATCCTCAAGGAAGCAAAACCCAATGATATAGAGGATCTGGTTGCCTTGAATGCACTCTACCGACCTGGACCAATGGCCTATATCCCGCAGTTCATCAACTGCAAACTTGGCAAACAACCCATTACCTATGCGAACCCTGAACTGGAAGAGGAACTGAAAACCACCTACGGTGTCATCGTCTACCAGGAACAGGTAATGAAGG
>NZ_JAEKNT010000516.1 GCF_016406725.1 Sphaerochaeta sp. S2
GAACATAACCGAGAATGGTTACCCTGGCCTCCCTTCCGGTGAGACGCTCCAGGTTGGCTGCCAGCTCTGGGGTACGGGTCTTGAGCATCGCCCCAACCTTCTCCTTGCCATCCTCCTCTTCAAGCACCTTTGCCATACTCTTGGACATGGCTCCCTCAGCAACCACCACAATACTGAACTTCTTCCCTTCCCTCGTTCGTCTAAGAATTGCATCAGCGACCACCTGTTCATCATAGGGAACCTCTGGAAGCAGAATCACATCAGCACCACCGGCAAGACCAGCTCCAAGTGCAAGCCAACCCACCTTGTGGCCCATGGTCTCCAGGATGATGATTCTATGATGGCTGCTCGCGGTACTATGCAGCCGGTCGACTGCCTCGGTTGCAATCATCATCGCTGTATCATAGCCGAAGGAAACATCCGTATGCATCACATCATTGTCGATGGTCTTGGGAAGCGTCAGGACATTCAAACCTGCGCTGGCCAATCGGTAGGAGTTTTTCTGGGTTCCCCCACCCCCAAGACACACAAGACCACTGAGGTGATTTGAGTGGTAGTTTTCTACAATGACATCGGTCATATCCATGATCTTCCCACCTACCGGCATCTTATGGGGTTTATCACGACTGGAGCCAAGAATGGTTCCACCCCGAGTGATGATACCCGAGAGGTATGCATCATTGAGCTCAACAAACCGATTCTCCATCAGTCCACGGTACCCATCAAGGTAACCGATCAAGGTATAACCACCCTCATGAAGCAATGTCTTGCCTACTGCGCGTATCGCCGAATTCAATCCAGGGGTATCTCCTCCAGAGGTCAGGATCCCAATCAATTTGCTCATCGATATTACTCCTTTTTCCCAGTACGCTCACTCGGTGAACGCTGTCGTAGATATGGTACCAACTCACCATACAGACCACGGAAAGCAGTTGCTCCTTTCCCCTTTGCATTGCTTGTCACTACCGGTTTCTGTATCTCACCCATCTTTTCTATCTCACTTGCGAAAGGAATCACCGTTTGCAGTGCCTCTTTTCTCTGCAACAACTCCCGGGTAGTCTCTACCTGCAGCTTCTTTCTTCTGTCAAGCATGGAAACAACCATATACACCCGTGTATCCTTCTGCTCCAAACGTTCCAACTCACCAAGCAATTGATCATAGGCAAGCACTGCAAAGGGAGTGGGAATGACCGGGACCAACAAGATATCCGAGGCATACAGGACATTTTCGCTGACCAAACTCATGGTCGGGGAGGCATCAATGATGATCAGGTCATAGGTTGTACTCAACTCTTCCAGTCGTTTTTCCAACCGGTGATGGGAGTGCTTCTTTGCATCAAAGAGAATGGAAAGATAGCGATAAGCCGTTGAGGATGGCAGTACATCAAGGGAAGAGAAACTGGTGGCCTGGATTTGCTTCGTCAATTGCTTGCCTCCCTTGACCAACGCAGTTGCATCATGGCTCTTCTTTGGCTTTACATCCAGCAAGTAGCTGCTTGAACCCAAGGGGTCAAGATCGAGCAACAATGTCCGCTGTCCAGCCATCGCAGGGAGCACGGTCAGATTCACACTGATGGTGCTCTTTCCTACTCCCCCCTTGATGCTGTACACGGCCAGTGTTGTCATGTCATCTCCTCCCAGTACTCACTACTCAAATGACGATACTCATCCACCAGGTGTTGCACTTCCTTCTCCAGGTCAACCAAGACCCGCAGCGTTTCAATGGGGGGTTTCTTCTGTTTTACCAGCAAGTCCTGCAAGAGTATCAGGTCATGCCACTTGCCAAGAATCTTCTCAAGCTCATACAGCCTCTTATCCTGCTTTACAGATGCCATCTCACTCACAGCAAGTAGAGAGCGCACCCGTCTACGGACCTTGTGCATCGCCTGTACATCCCTTGCTGAGTGCACCTTGTGTACAGCCTTCACCAATCGCCTATGGGCCTTCGCCACCATAACCTTCGGGTGATACCCCGAGAAGGCAAATCGGTTCTCCTCCAGTAGCTGGTGAATGTCAGAAGCAAAGGAAGACGGCAGCGCTTTCTTCAAAGCTGAAAGGTGTTTCTCCATCTTCAGGTTCTTCTTCTCATCCTCTAGTCCTTTTTCCTCCAACAGCTGGTTAAGAACATGGTCATCACGGACTTTCCCTGCATATTTGACCAGTCTCTTCAGTAATCGTTTTATCTCCTTCCTCTTCTCCTTGGAGAGTCCAGCACCAATAAGAGGGACCATCTGGCGGAGATTGCACATTGCTGTCCTGAATGCATGCAAGGATTTCATATCCTCCAGATTAGAAGCATGTTCAGAGAGAATGGATACCTGTTTCTCACACCAACCAATGATGGGACTGTTGCACATCTCCCTGAAGGCCGGTACTGCCAGCAAACCCTCCAGTTGCTCTTGTGTGCCAGGGAGAGGAAAGAGTTCAAGACGCAATTCCTCAGGGAAGTATCTCACCTCCCCTACATGCTGTTCATCAAGAAGCAGAGTACCCTCAAGCGGGATGGATGCCTCCTTCCAGAGAATTCGGTAGGGAGAAAATAGCTGCTGCCATGTCTCAGGGGCAGACTGGGTTTCAAATAACAGGTAGTACGGGCCGTTGTTGTTCATGGGTTTTCCTCCAACTGATGCTGATACCAGAGATACAGATCCCGTTGTGCTCGTTTCTCATTCGGTTCGCCTTTCTGGAGACGTTGATTGAAATTTTCTTCATGGAGGCTGAAGGAAGAGGCTGTATCATTCCAGTGCGCCTGCAGGAACAACTCCAGCTCCTCCTTGATCCTATCATCATAGACAGGAACCATGACCTCGATACGCGTATCGAGATTGCGTTCCATCCAATCGGCGGACCCAATGAAATAGAGTGGCTCTCCCTTGTTGTGGAACTTCACCACCCTGGTATGCTCAAGATAGCGGTCTATCAGGGCCTTCCCCCGCAC
>NZ_JAEKNT010000517.1 GCF_016406725.1 Sphaerochaeta sp. S2
GCCATATCCAGTTCGATGCGCATGAAATACCGCCCCTCGGTGTTGTCGGTATGTTGCTGACAATGCAGGATGTTGTAGGAACGCTGGTAGAACCAGGTTGAAGTTGCGCTCAGTATGCCCTTACGATCCTCACACTGAATGAGGAAGATGATTTTCTTCTGTTTGCTCGCCATATATGTCTGCCTTTATTCGAGTACTGTTGTTTCCGCTTCCGTAAGGTCTTCTGAGAGAATGACCTCTACTTTGCGTTTGGCTTCAGAGAGAGTTTTCTCCAATGCCTTGGATAGGCGCATGCCTTCCTCAAACAAGGAAAGACTTTCCTCAAGAGAAGTCTCCATCTGGTTGAGTTTCTGAGCTATCTCCTCGATTCTTTTGACATCCGATTCAAAACTCATGGTTACTCCTTTATCTGTGCCGTTCGCTTGCCATCAACGAATGTCAGACGTACGACTTCCCCTATTGTTGCCTGTTCCTTGCTTTTGATGAGCGTTCCACTCTCGCTTTGGACCGCTGCATAGCCTCGCGCTAGTATAGCAAGGGGAGAAAGGGCTTGCAACTCTCTCGCCGCTGATTCATATCTCGCTTGGTTTTCCCGAACTTTCTGCTGGCCGGCATTGATGAGATTCTGGCTGGCATTGGCCAGTAGGTACTCCCTGTTATCTATGATTGCATGAATCTGTCTCGCATCAAACTTGCCCAGTTGGTGGGTGGCAAGGGTAAGGCGGTACTGCATGGCTTTCTGCATCTCTGCCTGCAGCGATTTCAGGTTCTGCCGCAAATCGAGATAGCCCTGGCTTACCAGCTCGGCTGCAGCAGAAGGGGTAGGTGCTCTCAGGTCTGCAACATAGTCGGAGAGCGCCCAGTCTATCTCATGTCCTACTGCACTGATGATGGGTATCTCTGATTCATGCATTGCCTCCAGGACTACTTCCTCGCTGAAGGGAAGCAGGTCTTCCAGGGAACCACCTCCTCGTCCAACGATCAAGACATCACAGAGCAGTAGGCTGTTTGCCTGCATGATTCGGTTTGCAATGGAAGCTGCACTGCTCTCACCCTGTACAACTGCAGGAAGTACCAGTACATCCAAGGACGGAGAACGACGGTTCAGTACGTTGAGAATATCCTGCAGGGCAGCCCCTGTTGCACTGGTTACCACGCCTACACGATGAGGCTGACTGGGGATGGGCTTTTTCAATGATTCATCGAAGTACCCCTTGCTTGCGTACAGTCTCTTGCGTGCCTGAAGCAGAGCAAGTATCTCTCCCTGTCCTGCTTTTTCCATGCTCTCACACTTGATCTGGTAGGTTCCCCGTGCTCCATATACATCCAGGTTACCGGTTACTGTGACCTTATCGCCTTCAGATGGGGTGAAATCGACCTTCCAGGTACTTCCCTTAAACATAACTGCGCTGATCTGGGAGTTTGCATCCTTGAGAGTGAAGAACCAGTGACCGGTTGATGAAGGGCGGAAGTTGGAAATTTCTCCTGTCACCTTCAGTCCGTAGAAACCTTCCTCGAGTGTCCGCTTGATCAGACTTGTCAGCTCACTGACCGTCAAATCAGTGTGAAACAGTTCATGCATGCTCTGCTTCCTTTTTCCTGGACAGCATGTGCATTTGGTTGAGAATGCCAAGGAAGGCAAGGATTGCCCAAAGAGCAAAGAAGAGCCAGAACTGAAGATACCAGAAACGGGAAAGCAACCAGGCTACGATCAGGGAACCTGCGATGGCGCTTTCAAGTGCCATGTAGGATTCAAACCGCGTAATGCTGAGTGAGAGGATGACGACCAATGCCACCGCTGTTACAATAAAACTAGGGGTAAGGG
>NZ_JAEKNT010000518.1 GCF_016406725.1 Sphaerochaeta sp. S2
ACAATTCGGTATCATATCAGTGGATCGTGCTGTAAATGATTATGCAGGCCAGAAAAGTACTAAAGGTAAACGTACCAGAAAGGTCCCGTTGAAGAGGACGCTGTGCGAATTATTAATAAAAGAAGCGGAGCAGAATCCTCATCAAGGTGGGAAAATGATTTTCTGGTCGGAAAAAAGCAGTACCAATCCTGTTTCATCAAGTTATATTCTCAATCATTTCTATAAAGCGCTCGATGCCATTGGAATCACAGAAGAACAACGCCTGGAACGTAATGTTGATTTCCATAGCTTGCGTCATACATTCAATTCCAATTTGCGTGGTTTGATCAATGAGAAATCTCTTCGTGCAGTTGTCGGCCATGAAAGCGTAGAAATGTCAGATCGGTATACACATGAAACTGATGAAGACTTACTGTTAGTGGGAAATGCTGTAATTTCAGTTTTCAAGGGTCAAGAAAATCAAAGTTATATCGAACAAAAGATTGAGGAGTCTCGTGATGACACGTGAATTTGTAAAGGAATTTCTGTCTATTCTTACTTCCAACTACAAAAATCTTCTTTCAATCAAACTTGTTAGAAGATCTGATGGTATCCCCATGCTTGAATTAGCTGTGTTAAAAGTAAAGATGATGGTACATGTCATTTTTATTAATAGCCTTTTGAATAAGTTTCTGGCAGGGGAAATTCAGCATCTAGAGCCCGATAAAATCAATCAAATATTTCAACAAGAATTTTCTGATGCATGGTATTCATATTATAGTGAGCTTTCAAAAACTAATAACTACTCATTTAACCTGTTTTGGGAGAGATTGTTGGAACATAATCAAATCCCAGATAATCATGCCCAGAACTACATAAATGCAAAAATACAAATAAGTGTTTTCTGGCAGGTGTTGAATCAGTTGTATCCACTTGGGGATGCCAACTCTGTTGAGTATTATCGCATTAGGCCTGATGAATATGAAGACAACTTGCCGATAATGAACTGCTCCAATTATCTTCTCGAAAAAGTATTGAATATCATTGCTAGTGATCAATATATCCCAGTGTCTTATGATTGGAAGGATTCTGATGAACCAGCGGTTTTTAAAATAGAGTTGCTAGATAGTGAAAATTTGTCTAAGAAAAATACTCAGCCTTTTGACAAGAGAATAATGAGGTATGAAGATAAGACATTAGGAGATGTTTGGACCGACTATACTCTTATGCATACAATTCAGAAGGAAGCATTTGCAAAAGATTTGTTCCTTCATAAAGTTGAACATGAGTTAGCATATCATTTAAGCATATTCTCATTAACTCAGGAACGTGTTATTGAAGGTTTATGTAGAAAAGAGGATTTCCAAGGGCGTGTTTGGGAGGACACAAATCTTACCTCAGATGAATCTCAAGATTTAGTAAATCTGCAAGAGCAGATTAAAATAATTATGGAAATAAGCCAGTCGCAACAGAGGACGATTGAGACTCTTTCTTCAAGCATTCAATCGATTTCTACTGAGAACGCTGACCAAGCTCACACCATTGGCAAATTTGTAGAACGGGACTTGAATTCAGCCAAAGTTTATTCAAATAACAAGACAGAACGTGCTCGAGAAATTGTCGGCGAACTTCTCAAGGAAACTCCAATCATTATTCCCAATATGAATCAAAAACAAGAATTTCCTGATTGTCGATGGATACTATCGTGCACGAAAACTGAAAAGAATAGAATTGTGCCCAGTATTGAGAAAGCCATTAGGATTTGGATGGAAGCTTGCCAGACACAAGAACTTGGATTTTGGGCAAGTAGTGTACTGATAAATGGTTTATACCTTTTAATGGATAGTGAATTGATCAAAGGAAAGGATGCTGATCCTAACATCAAGAGAAAAATAGATAATGCATTCTCCCGATCATGTTTTTATAAATCAGAGAGGGAGCTCTTTGAAGACATAATTACAAAAATAAGTAAGCAATGACATTTCACTATTACTTGTCAATTTTTCTTCATGCAGCATATTCAACTGGTCTTGATCAGCGATACAGGCCGAAAAATCATCAAGACGTTACGTCTTACCCTGGAGCGTGCTGGGTTTTATATTACAGCGATCGGGCAAACCTTCGACATCATATCGATGAGAAAAAAAGTTTATGAAGTACACTATATTTGGATTTTCCCAGAAAAGATTGCTTAAGTTGGGACTCGGTGTCGATGATGCATTGGTCCTTGATTGGTTCGTTACCTTCCAGGGAGCAGGCCGCATGAAATCGATAATCGTTGAAGGACAGGCATGGTACTGGGTCAACTACAGCGGGGTGCTGGAGGATATACCCATAGCTGCATGTTCGGAGAAAATCATTGCCCGCAGGTTCTTGAAGCTCAAGGAATCGGGAGTACTTGAACACCTGACCGTCCGCCAGGGTGGTACGTTCAGCTGTTTCAGGCTCAATGAAAATATCTACACATCCCTTATTTCAGAGGTACAGGACAACACAAACGGGGGTAAGACAAATTTGACCGACGGTAGGACAAAAATGGGAGACGGGGTAGGACAGAATTGTCCGACCCCCTCGGACAAAAGTGTCCGACCAAAAGACTCACTTATTAAAGAAACTCTCTTACCAGAAGAACTCAAAGAAACCCCCATAGCCCCTACCGGGGGAATTGATACCTCAAAAACCTCAAGGACCAGATTTATGAAACCTTCGGTTGAAGAGATTGCAGCCTATTGTTACGAGAAGGGCAACGGGATTAATGCCCAGGAGTTTGCTGATTATTACGAGGCAAACAGCTGGAAAGTCGGCAAGACCCCGATGAAAGACTGGCAGGCTGCGGTCCGCACCTGGGAGCATACTAGGAGCAAGAGCCTCAAGCAGGCCAAGACACGGTATCACAGCGAAGGAACCAAGGTAGCCCCGATCACGGGGTGGACGAAACTGGGAGGTACGGTATGAAGGCAAACTTCGAATTGGTGGAATCGCTGAGACAGCGACGCAGGGAAATCGAGATCAACGCTTACGGCTATGAGCTGATCATCACAACAGGGCCGGTACCGAACTTGGAGGGATATGCCATCAGGAGTATGAGAAATGCAAGCAGATCCTGATGGGGGCCGAGGAATCCGACCGGTACTGGATCTCAATCTACGAACCTGACGAAGGTGACAAGGACGAGGATCCGGTATCCTGGGAAAAGGCAAATCCCAACATGGGGATTTCCGTGAATACGGGAATGCTCAAGGACCGCTATGACAAGTGCAAGCTCACAGAGAGTGATCTGGTGGATTTCCGCATCAAGAACATGGACAAATGGGTCATAGGCTCCACCCGATGGGCGAACATGGCCATCTGGCTCGAACGCTGTTGTGATCCCTTTGATGTTGAGGAGTTTATAGGACGTACCTGTTATGGAGGACTGGACCTTTCAAGCACCAGCGACTCCACTGCTTTTGTGCTTACCTTCCCTCCCAGAATCGAGGGGGAGAAATGGAAACAGTTATACATGTTCTGGATCCCAGGGGAAAACGTTGTTGCGTTCTCCAGATAACTCCGAAAGCCCTTGCAGGATTGGATAGCCAATGGACTGATACGCGCTCATCTCGGTCCCGTGGTTGACTATCTTGATGTCGGTAACTTCATCAAGGGTTGCATGGAGCATTATAACATAAGACTGATTGCTTGTGACGCATGAAAACTAGAACTCTTTGCAGCCAAGGTCGGTGACTGGTTCGAGACCATAGCGGCCAAGTTCAGCCAGTCGATGAAGAGCATAACCCTTCCGATCGACCAGTTCAAGGAAGCCTATCTCACCGGGATGATTGCCAGCGGAGGCAATCCAATCATGACC
>NZ_JAEKNT010000519.1 GCF_016406725.1 Sphaerochaeta sp. S2
ACTCGGGGAAGTACAGGGTTGGTTTGACCATCTCACCCTGACTAATCCCACCAGTGCTCTCACTGGATATAGTGCCTTTCCCATTGAGGATTGGGGTAGTGTAAGCAATGCAATTGCCCATTTTTCTACAGGTATCTCAGAGATCACATTTGAACATGTGGATGAGAAGGATGTTTCAACCCAGATACTTCCAGCATATCGAAAGCAATATGAGGCAGACAAGGAGAGAGCCCGTAGGGGGAAAACCCGCTACCGCCTGCAAATAGGTTCACGCCTGTTTCTTATGGAACAGGAGAGTGGAACCTTGAGATTCTCTGAGATAGGATTTGCCCATAAAGAGACGTACTTCAACTATGATGAAGAGTCTGACGGAACAAGAAGGCTACTCGATTTACTCTCTGTATTGGTTACTTCAGAACAGGGAAGTGTGATGATCATTGATGAGATTGACCGTTCCCTGCACCCAAAACTCACACTGCAGTTTGTGAAAAACTACCTTGAATTGGCCAAGACAAAGAACGTGCAGTTGGTTGTTACCACCCATGAGAGTCTTCTTCTCAACTTGAGACTCCTGCGTCGTGATGAGATTTTCTTTGTCGAGAAGGACAAGGAAGGAGCGAGTATCATCTACCCCTTCGACCAATTCCAGGAGCAGTTTGACGCTCATCTTGAACATGCCTACCTGAATGGTCGCTATGGAGGAGTACCTTTCTTTGAGAGCCTCTATCTTCCCGGGGAGGATGAGGAATGAGAATTGGACAACCCTTCGGACAGCGGTCAGCGCAAGGTGGACGACAATATGCACCAAGAAGCAGGTTCTTCATTGCCTGTGAGGGGAGACGCACTGAATACCAGTACTTCAAGGGTCTGATGCAATACTCCTCTGAATTGGGTATCTCCCCCTTGGTAGAGATGATACCTCTCCGTCATGGTCCCAATACCGGAAGCAATCCTTTGAATATCTTTGAGGAGACCGTTGAGATACTCAGTCAGAGCAATCATTATCATCCAGAGCTCGATCACGTCTCAATTATTGTTGACCGTGATATGCATAGTTTTAAGGAATTCCAATATGAAGCGATGCTGGCTCTTTGTAGAGAGACTGGATTCCATCTCTGTATCACCAACCCCTGCTTTGAGCTGTGGTTATTGCTCCATTACAGCGACCTCTCGGAATATGACCATGCATTATTGTTGGAAAACAAAAAGATTGGGAGCCGAACCCAAACAGAGCGTTACCTGATGGAAAAGCTGGGAGGACGGTATAATAAGAGTAGAATTCAGTTCAACAAATTCTTCCGTGGGAAAGTACATATTGCCATCTCTCATTCCAAAGCTTTCCCTCACGACGCTGAACAGTTGCAAAACCAACTGGGAACAGGGGTCGGGACCTTGATTGAATTTCTCAGGAGTGAAGCCAAACAGGCACCGTATCACTATGCCTGACTCTAAAGCGAATAAGAACGTTCACATTGCATGGAATCTTATCATTCGTACCTGAATCGAACCTTCCTGGTCTCTTCCTCTTCTCCTGTCCTTTGGGCAATGAGGGAGTAGAGCTCAGGTCTTCTTGCCTTCATCCATCTCTTGCCATTACTGGTAGGTATGAGAGAAAGGTCGAGTTCTGCGATTACCATGTCATTGCCAATTGCTTTCGATTCAGCTAAGACTTCTCCATAGGGGTCCAGGATAATGGCATTTCCGGTCCTGACCTCATCATCGTCCCTTCCCACCCCGTTGCTGAAGAGCAGGAACATACCATTGTCATGAGCACGGGAGGGAAGCCATCGCATCAACCAACCTCGACCCTTGGGGCCTTGGAATTCTGCCAAGAGTTCTTCCTCTCTGGTCTCTCGCTCTTCCCAGAGCTGTACTTCGATTCTCTTCATCCCCTTCGGACTTGCCGAGTTGCATCCCCCCGTCTGGTGTGGGGCAAGTAGAACCTCTGCCCCTAGGAGGGAAGTCATGCGAGCATTCTCAATGATGTTGTTGTCGTAACAGATAAGTACCCCGAGTCGTACTCCCTCCGGGGTATCGAATACCGTGTAGGAGTTGCCACTTTCCATATGGGCGCTGATGAATGTATGCAGTTTTCTATGCTTGTGGACTGAGCCATCACTGAGAGCTACTACATAGGTATTGTACAGAGATCCATTCTCTGCCGATTCAATGAGTCCTGCACCGATGGTCATCTTGTATTTGGTCGCCAGTTGTACAAGCTTCTGGGTGGAAGGACCTTTAGGAACTGGCTCTGCGAGTAACTGGATATCCTCTTTACTGAGGTTCCTTACATGCCAGTAACCGGTGATGCACATCTCTGGGAATACGATGAGCTTCACACCATCTTTCCTGGCTTCATCAACATAAGCAGTAATGATTTCAAGATTATCCTCTTTATTCCCAGGTGAATGCTGGAACTGAACTGTCGCTGTTTTGTACGTTTCCATGTCTTTTCCCTCCAGATTCTGTTACTATACTATACCGAGATGCGTAATGCAGCTCTTACCATTACAAGGAAGTTTGGAGGAAGAACCTATGCGTCTGACGATTGCGGGGACTGGATATGTAGGGTTGGTCGCAGGAGTCTGTTTTGCCCATGTAGGGCATCAGGTAACCTGTGTTGATATCGACGAACAGAAAGTTGCGATGCTGAACAAGGGCATCAGTCCCATCTATGAGACCGATTTGGAGGAATTTCTCCAGGAAGGACTCCAAAAGGGGCTTCTCTCTTTTACCACTGACTACCAGAGTGCCTACCGTGATCCTGATGTCATCTTTATTGGGGTAGGGACCCCGGAGCTTCCTGATGGGTCGGCAAACCTCAGCTATGTGGCATCAGTTGCACGGCAGATTGCCGAGAGCGTTGAGCGTGACTGCCTGGTTGTGGTCAAATCGACAGTTCCTGTCGGTACCAACGACAAGGTCGAGCAGTTCATCAAGGACTCCTTGGTTCATCCCGTTCGTATTGAGGTTGCTTCCAATCCAGAATTCCTTGCACAGGGGACGGCAGTACATGACATGATGCATGCCCAGCGTATTGTGATTGGGATCGAGGACAAGCACTCTGAGACAATACTCAGAGAACTGTACGCACCCTTCAATCTCCCCATCGTGGCAGTGAGTCGTAGAAGTGCAGAGATGACCAAGTATGCCTCCAATGACTTCCTGGCGCTCAAGATCTCTTACATGAATGACCTGGCAAACCTCTGTGAACTTGTTGGTGCAAATATAGAGGATGTAGCCCTTGGCATGAGCTACGACAAACGCATCGGTTCCCGCTTCCTGAAGGCTGGTATTGGGTATGGAGGAAGCTGCTTCCCCAAGGATACCAAGGCACTGCAATACCTTGCCGCCCAGTATGGCTACAACCTGAGAACGGTAACCGCTGCCGTGGATGTCAACAATGAACAGCGCTACAAACTGTACAGAAAGGCTGCCAATCGTATGATCACCTTTAGCGGTATCAAGGTCGCGGTATTGGGTTTGGCCTTCAAGTCAGGTACTGATGACCTACGTGAATCTCCAGCGGTCTACAATATCCCGCTCCTGCTGGAGCAAGGTGCAGAGATCACAGCATTCGATCCAGTGGCTGAAGAGAACTGCAAGCGTCAGTATCAATTTTCGATGGAGTATGCCCAGACAGTTGAGGATGCCCTAAAGGGAGCACAGGTTTGCTTCATCTTCACCGATTGGCAGGAGATCAGGGATATGGAACCTTCAGCGTTCAAGTCCTTGATGAGGACAGCTCTTGTGTATGATGGGAGAAACCTCTTTGACAGCAGGGCAATGCTGGAAGCCGGGGTGGAGTACTACAGTATCGGAAGATAACAAGACAGTGAAGAGAAAGAAGAGGGGGGCTCTCGCGTTGGCGAAAGACCCCCTTCCTATTTCACGATGATTCTGTTCTACCGTAAGGCAAACTCCACCATGTGTTGTTTTGCCTGGGCAATGTTACCTTTGCTCATCGCCCGTTTTACCCTTTGAAGCAGGTCTTTCCCTTCAGCTTCGCTCAAGGTGTTGTCCTCCAGGGTCTGGGTCAGGTTGATACTCATTTCCAGTACCCCGTAGGCCGTTTCAACGTTTCCCATCTGGATGTGCTCTATCAAGGCTGAGTCAAGCATCTCTATCAGGAAGGGAGTGGTCATGACCGACTGGTCCGTTGAGTAGAACAGCAGGTCCTGTGGTATATATTGTGTCATATGCATCTATCCTTATTGAACGATCAAGCATTGGCCGAGTGCCAGTGATTAATCGTTCTACTCATAATATCTGCATAAATGATTATTTTTTCAAGTAGTAACACTGAATGTTGCTTTCTTGGCCCTTGAGTGTGAGCGTTTCGGTCTTGCCATCCTTGCTTTGCGAGTACACGACACTTACTGGGTAAGGAGAATTTTCGATGGAAAGCAAGAAGCCTTCCTCCTCTTGGTATATAAGAGCACCAGAGAGAGGAGGGACATCAGCAAACTGCAATGAGAGTGAGAGTTCTTCATCCGGGTTACTCTGGCGATCACTGAATACAATGGAATCCAGGACCATATTGTGTAGTTCCTCCAATCCCTCTTGTGTGCCCTGTGCATCATCAAGAACCCAGCTCGACCCGATGAGACGGACCGTTACATCAACTGCCTCTTCCGGGTCGGGAGGGGTGATCGGCTGATAACTGCATCCATAACAGCCGAAGGCGAAGATGAACAGTACCACCAGGGCGAATCCACTGAGGACTATGACCTTGGTTCGTTCTGCCTTTGTCTCTTCCTGTTTTTCTTTCATATGCTGCTCCTTTTCCTGTTTTTAGCCAGTATGGAACAGTGAAAGGGTTGGCATAAGTTGTAAAAAGAATCGATATTCTTGTATTGCTGAGAGTTAGTGGTGTAAAGGTCTTGTTCGTATCGTTTTGGTTGTGGGTATACCTGTTTCTATACCATCCTTGATTTGTCCATGATTATGAGTTAGGAGTACAGATATACCAATTGGCACGCTCAGCAATCGGGATAACCTCCACCTGCCTGAAGCACTGCTTCATCTCAGAGAGACAGTCACGCATCTCTGTCTCTGCATGCTTGATGAAGTGGAAGTAGTCACCTCCTTCCAGCCATTCAATAAGGCTGGTAAGGGGAGCGCGGTTCTTGTTGTAGTCGTGGATGATCACCAGGTGTTTGGCAATACGGCTCATCTCTCTGTAGAGCTTCTTTCTCTGTTCCCTTTCCATTCCATGGGCGACGTAGCTGGCAATGGCAATATCGAACTGGTTGTCCTGGAAGGGGAGCCCATCCAATACATCTGCTTCCTGGAATGTAATATTGTCCCTGCCGGCTTTCTTTTTTGCGATTGCAAGCATCCTTGATGCTGGATCTATACCGGTTACCTCAAGATTTAGGTCTGCAAGGGCGCTGCAAAAGGCTCCGGTACCACAGCCAACATCGATTATGCTGTTGTAAGAAGAGAGATCAATGGTGTCTTTCATCCCTAGGATGTTCTTCGTATACCGCTTCTTCTGGTAGCGAAAGAACAGACCGTAGGTGGGAGCTATTGAATTGAAGAGATGGGTGCTACGTTCTTTGCTCACCTGAGTTCACTCCTTCTGTTGTATGCTTACGCTACTGGGAATCTCTCCTGCAGTCAATCAGTTCCTGTTGCTCTGAATTCCTGCTCGTGATAGGGTTAGGTATCGCACGCAATGTCGGGAGATTCTCGCTATGTATGATGTTTCTACTTCAACAATTCTGGTCGCCTTTGGATTGACCATTTTTGCAGGGTTGGGTACAGGAGTTGGCTCTCTGATGAGCTTCTTCTCCAAGAAATTCAATCCAAGGTTTCTCGCTGGTGCTCTTGGTTTCTCAGCCGGAGTTATGATCTATGTGGCCATGATCGAGATCTTTGTGAAGGCTCGCGAGGCTCTTGAGTCAGCAATGGGGCCGAAACAAGGGTACTGGATGACCAGTATTGCATTCTTTGCCGGTATTGCCCTTATTGCCATCATTGACAAACTTATTCCTGAATATGAGAACCCACATGAGATGAAAGGCGTTCCTGGTGACTTGAAACCAGTGAAGGCAGGCGATGATGCCCGCCTGATGCGTATGGGTTTCTTCAGCGCGCTTGCCATTGCAATCCATAACTTCCCCGAAGGCTTGGCTACTTTCATGGCAGGGCTTTCCGACCCAAGCTTGGGTATCAGCATTGCTGTAGCTATCGCAATCCATAATATTCCTGAAGGGGTGGCAGTGGCTGCTCCCATCTATTATGCAACCAAGAGCCGGAAGAAAGCCTTCTGGTTGAGCTTGCTCAGTGGCCTCGCTGAGCCGGTAGGGGCCTTCATCGGGTTTTTTCTCCTTCGAGCGTGGTTCAATGATATCACCTTTGGTTTTGTTTTCGCTTCAGTGGCAGGTATCATGGTCTATATCAGCTTGGATGAACTGTTGCCAACTGCCGAGGAGTATGGGGAACACCATATTGCAATTGCCGGTGTTATTGCCGGTATGATGGTCATGGCACTGAGTCTGGTACTGTTAGCTTAATACAGATATATCTCTTGTTGCATGCAGCTTTCTTCGGAGAGTTGCATTTTTTTATTGACGGATGTCCAAACGGAGGGTACCATACAGTGACTGATTAAATGATTAATCAAACACTTTAGGAGGATTGTATGAAAACAAACCAAACGAAGGGAGTAGTACGTCTACTGACCTTTCTGCTCGTTCTCTTTCTTGCCATGGGTATGGCATTTGCTGCTGGCGCTAAGGAAGAAGCTGCTCCTAGCGGTCCTGTATCGATGACTATCGCTACATGGACCAGCAACCCTGATCAGATTGCATTGCTTGACTCCTTTGTACAGGGGTTTGCTGCACAGAAGGGCATCGAGATTGATGCAACTTTCGAATCCATTCCCTTCGCAGAGTACAACACCAAGCTCTCCTTGGAACTGCAAGGCCAGAATGGTCCCGAACTCTTCTGGGTTCTTGAAACAGCGGCCCCTGCATTCATCGAAAGTGGATTACTTGCCAATCTGAATGATGGCATGAAAGCCTATGACCCCCAGGATATTTCCAGTGATGCTCTTGAGCTGTGGAGCAAGGATGGGAATGTGTATGCAATACCTTTCTCAACCTCTCCCTTCTTCATCCTCTACAACGAGGACCTCTTTGCCAAGGCCGGGGTAAAAACTCCTGAGCAGTATGCAGCAGAGGGTGCCTGGGATTGGGAAGCCTTCAAGATGGCAAGTAAGACGATCAAGGAGAAGACCGGTGTTTGGGGATTCCAGACAGTTGATGGACAGGGCTATGATGCCCGTATCCTCCACAACCTTGCACCAATTGTCCGTTCCTATGGTGGTGATTTCTGGACCGATGATGGACAGGTCTTGATCAACAGTGATGCATCTGTCGCTGCTGTACAGCTTTTCCATGACATGGTCTACCAGGATGTTTCTGTTGTTCCTCCAGGGAACCAGAGTGACTTCTTTGCAGGGAATGCTGCCATGACCGTTGGTCAGATCAGCCGTGTTTCCAAGCTTAATGATGCCTCATTCGCATGGGGAATAGCCCCAATGCCTTCCGGTCCTGAAGGGAAATCCCCTGTTATTGGTCAGGCTGCCATCGGTGCCCACTCCAAGGGTAAGCAGGCGGCTCTTGCCAGTGAATTGGTTGCCTACATGACCAACAAGGACTCAGTTGCTGCCATGAGTGGTATTTGGCCACCAGCAAGAAAGTCTGTTCTTGAATCAGAGGCATTCCTCACCAGTAACAAGAGTGTAAGCAAGGAGCAAATGCAGAATGCAGTTGCTGCATCCATCAAGACCGGTCGTGTACTTCCCAGTCATGTGAAGTATCCCCAGATTGAGGTGGAATCGAAGATGGTATTTGACAAGCTCTGGCAGAAGAATGCAAATGTAGGTGCTATCCTTGATGAGGTTGCTGCAGTCTACGCAAAGTACATCAAATAGTAAGTAAGGTGGGTAGGAGTATGGACGAATGAAACAACATTCCTTGAAAGCAAATCATCGGCGGGATGCCATCATTGGATGGGCATTCATAACCCCACAGATGGCAGGATTCGTGTTCTTCGTCCTGCTCCCACTGGTTTCGGTGTTCCTGTACAGTGTACAGGAGAAGAATCTGCTCTTTGGAACAAGTGTGTTTAACGGGCTTGAGAACTTTCGCCTGCTGTTCGCAGACCCGCTGTTCTCCAAGTCACTGGTAAATACCTTGATCTTCAGTGCAGGTGTGGTACCACTCAATCTGATCTTCAGTCTCTTGCTCGCTCTCTATCTTGGGGGTGGGAAGATGGGAACCAGGTTTGTGAGGGGAATCATCTTTTTGCCTGTGGTCACCAGTGGGGTGGCCTGGGCAATTGTCTGGAAGTATCTCTTGCAAGGAGGGGACGCAGGACCGATTAACTGGTTCCTCTCACTTATAGGAATAGAAGGACCGAACTGGCTCTTTGAGAAAGGGTGGGCGATGGCCAGTGTAATCGTCAACAGGGTCATGAAGAACTTGGGAATGAACGTGCTCATCTTCATGGGTGCTGTGCTTAATATGCCAGGCGATGTCATTGAGGCAGCCCGTATTGATGGAGCAAAGCGTTTTACGCTCTTTTTCAAGATAAAGCTTCCTCTGCTGATGCCCACTGTCATGATGGTTGCCATCGTTACCATCATAGGATCGATGCGTGTCTTTGATACCATCAAGTTAATGACCGATGGGGGACCTGAGGGGTCAACCATGGTAATGGTCTACTATATCTACCATCAGGCGTTCCGTATGTTCGATACAGGCTTTGCATCAGCCCTGGCTGTAGTACTGTTTCTTATTGTACTCGTCTTGACCGCCCTGCAGTGGTTCTCCAGAAAAAGGATCTCCTTCTATGAATCGTAAGTATTTGAAACAGGCTCCCTATGCCTTGCTTGTTGCATTGCTGACCCTCTTGTTCGTCTATCCATTCTGGTGGATGGTTGTGAACTCACTCAACAGTAGTGCTGAGATATTTGGTGTGCCAAGATTGCTTCCGACCTCTTGGGCTTTCTCGAATTATCTTGATATTTTTACTGTTCAGCCCTTTGCACGGCACTACCTCAATACGTTGGCTGTTGCCTTCGTAGGGACTGCAGGCAATGTCTTGCTTGCAGCATTGGCAGGGTATGCATTTGCGAGAATGCGGTTCCCCTTACGTAATGCTGCATTCCTGCTTCTCCTGACAGCACTGATGATGCCTATCGAGGTAACCATCATACCCCTTTTCTTCCAGATGCGGGGATGGGGCGCCTTGGATACCTTGGTTCCCCTGATGTTGTTGCCAATTTTTGGTAGTCAGGGAGCTTTCTCGACATTCATGCTCAGGCAGTTCTATGTAACGGTACCTAATGAGTTGGAAGAGGCTGCGAGAATCGATGGGTTGAACCCTCTGGGCATCTTCTTGAAGATTATGCTCCCAGTTGCCACCCCTGTACTCAGTTCTGTTGCCATTCTGGCATTCATCGCTGTTTGGAATACCTATTTGGAGCCACTGGTATTCATCAGTTCCCTGGAAAATTTTACGCTCCCACTCTCTTTGACCAACTTCAATGATACCTATGGGTTACCTCAATGGCATTTGCAGTTGGCCGCAACTACCCTGTCGATTCTCCCGATTATGGTGGTCTATCTGCTGTTCCAGCAGAAAGTCACCGATGCCATGGTAAACACGGGATTGAAATAAATAAGGATAATTACATGAATGCACTCTATGATACACACTATGATTTAATTGTTGTCGGCGGAGGAATTGCCGGTAGCATGGCAGCTACTGCAGCCGGAAGGCAAGGCCTCAGCGTGTTGCTCATCGAGGAAGAAGGCTTCCTCGGGGGAAGTCTCACTGCCGGTGGAACAGGTCCCATGATGACATTTCATGCAGGTGAAACCCAGGTGGTTCGTGGCTTGCCCGATGAGATGATACAGCGTTTGATGGCAAAAGGTCTCTCTGTTGGGCATATCCCTGATTCTACGGGGTATACCTACACAGTCACCCCTTTCGATGCTGAAGGTATGAAACGAGAGTTGGAATTGATGGCCCAGGAAGCAGGAGTGAAGTTGCTCTATCATACCACAATTGTGAAGGCAGAAACTGATCATGGAATGCTGAAGAGTATTAGCTGTCTCTGCGCTGGAAACCTCTTTACTCTCTCGTCTTCCTATTTCATTGACGCTTCTGGGGATGCAGATTTGATTGCCATGGCAGGCATCCCCTTCGAACAGGGCAGAGAAGAGGACGGCAAGGATCAGCCAATGACGATGAACTTCAAGCTTGTTGATGTCGATATCCAGACGATCAGGAACTTGATGGACACAAATGTCGAGCTGTTCCCTTTCCTAGCACCAAACCCAGGAATTCAGCATAGGGCAAGCAGACTCTCCTTTTCCGGTTTCCAGGATATCATGCGCCAAGGCATGGAAACAGGAGAAATTACTTTTGATCGAGATATTGTGCTCTGTTTTGAGACCAATGCCAAGAATGAGGTCATCGTGAATATGACTCGGGTCTTGGAAAAGAATCCAGTTGATCCCATCCAGCTCAGTGAAGCAGAGATTGAGGGACGGCGCCAGGTTTGGGAGTTGTATGGGTTCCTGAAGAAACATATCCCAGGCTTTGAGCAGGCAAGAATGACCTATAGTGGACCACGTATCGGGGTGCGAAGTTCTCGCCGTCTGAAAGGGTCTTATAGGATCTCTGTAGAGGATCTGCTTTCTGAGAGAGTTTTTGATGATGCCATTTCAGCTTGTGGGTATCCCATCGATATCCACTCTCCTGACGGGGCTGCAACTGACTCCCGCTTCCTCAGGGATGGGGGGTATTACACCATCCCCCTTAAATGCCTGCTCAATGAACAGGTGAGTAATGTATTGGCCGCAGGAAGGAACATCAGCTGTGAGTTCGCAGCACACGCAAGCCTCCGCGTCAGTCCCTCCAGTGGAGCTATCGGGCAGGGAGCTGGTACCGCAGTTGCAGTAGCCATCGAGACAGGAAAGGACCTTTTTCATATACCCCTGGACGTTTTACATGCTAAACTGCGTACTGCAGGAGCATTTTTAGGATGAAGACGTTCAAACGGGTCACGCTGCAAGATGTCGCCAGAGAGGCCCATGTATCATATGCATCAGTCTCTGCTGTTCTCAATGGTAAGGACGGCAAGAGTATCAGGGTTGGGAAACAGACCAAGGAGAAAATTCTTGAGTGTGCTGAACGGTTGGGCTATGTACCCAACATGGCAGCAAGAAAGCTCAAGAGTGGATCAACTACCTTGATTGCCGTCTTTACCTATGAGCCGATGTTTCCCGTAGAGTCGGAGAATGAATACTATCGGTTCTTTGTGGGAATCCAGGAGACTGCCGAAAAGTTGGGGTATGACATCCTGATCCTGAACAACCGGCCTACTGAAGAGAACTCAAGCAGAATTGCGCTTGCTGATGGTGCTGTCATGATGGGTGTAAACCGTGATGACAAGGGCGTTGAACGCTTGGTGAAAGCCCACTTCCCCTTGGTGTTTGTCGGAAGACGCGAGGTTGCCGAAGCACATACCCATTGGGTGACTTTCGCCTACCAAGAGGTCATTGAGAAGATGATTGACCATCTCGTCTCTGTATGTCGGAAACAGTGCCTTGTATATGTTGAGACGAAGGAACAAGAGCGGGAACCGAGAAAGGATAAGCGATCCTTCTTGCTTGCTGCCGCCGAGAAGCGGGGGGTCACTGTTCATGTGGTTGATGCTGATGAGCACTACCGTTTGAGTCATGATGATTTTAACCTGGTCAAGGAGTGTCAGGTGGCTGTCTTTGACCGTATCTTCTTGCTGGATCCTTTTGAACGCGATTTACAGCGTATGGGGATGAAGCTTGGACAGGATGTCTGGGGTGCTGTGCTGGAAGATGACTGGTTAGGTGGGCATGAGCACTGGACGCGTTGGTCGAACCAGCGCCTTGAACTTGGATCACTCGCTGTGGAGTATCTTTCTCAAATGTTGGAAAAACACTCTCTTGAGGGTGCAAGAAAGTTTACTCCCTTGCACTTGGTGATCAGCGAGAGTTCAGCATTTCCTGAGTAAAACCTCTTTGTCAGAGCTATCGTACCCCAAACAGATCTGGATCCTTCAGCAACAAATCCCTCACAGCTTCATAGGCTGGCTGGGTCTTGTGGTAGCGTACTGTTGCATCCCCAAGCGTTCCTTCCTTGAGTATGCCTTTTTCTCTCAGATAGGGTTCCACTCGAGGAAAGTTTTCTCCTACTTGTGCTGTATGGTTCTTGACTGGGGTAGGAATAAGTGTGCCATCAGCAAGTCTGGTGAAGAGCATATTCATCGTTTCGCTCAGCCTGAGGGGAATATCCAGCCACTCTTCAACCCCATGGAAGAAGGTGTCCCGATTGAGTCCCACTCCCACCAAAAGGATGGTTGCATTGCGGTCAAGCAACTTACCCCACGATCCTGTACGGCCACAGGGAGTATTCTGCTTATGATCCTCGGCAATGAAGGCTTCTGCTTCTGCTCCGAACGCTGCTACCGAATGGGTTGGATGTGCACTACGATGGCCTCGTCCATCCTTTCTTGCCAACTCTGGGATGATGCCGATGCAGCTCTCTGTGTCATTGACACTGTAATAGGGTTGATCCTTGTTTACTGTGTTCCAGGTATGGGTGGGAAATACCATCAAACCATCTTTCATATAGGTGACCATGGCATCGATTACGGTCTGGGGGCCTCCCTCAACTTCGCCTAAGCTCTTGTATGAGAAGTGGGCTAGTACCGTTCCTTTTGGGTCAAGACCCATCTGTTCCAGGTCTCTGATTAAACTCTGTTTTGTATGCATGGTGCTATCATGGCATAGGAGGAGGGGCAAATCAAGAAGCAGTTTTTCAAAGAATCATAATGACAATGCACTCATCAAGGAGTAGAATACAAGAAATGAGGATATATCTATGAATCAGAAATTTGACCAACTCTATCATGACTACAAAAACACACTTCTAGAGAGTGTATTGCCCTTTTGGCTCCAATATGGGTTTGATAAAGCACATGGTGGCTTGTATACAGGTTTAGACCGTAATGGGACTTTGCTTGAGACTGATAAGTCGGTTTGGTTCCAAGGCCGTGCACTGTGGGTATATGCAACAGCATACCGTCAGATGGAGAATCGGAGTGAATACCGCGAGTTGTGTGATTCCTTGGTATCTTTCATTGAAAATCACTGTTTCGACCCCTCTGACGGACGCATGTATTTCCGGGTGAGCCAAGAGGGGAATCCTGTAGTGAAGCGCATTCGCTACGTATTCAGTGAGACCTTTGCCATCCTCGGCTTTGCTGCCTATAGCAGGGCTTTTGATAAACCTGAATATGCAAAGAAAGCATATGATCTATTCAAGAAGGTAGAATCATATATAAACGAACCTGGAATACTGGTACCCAAGTTTGAGCGAGAGAGCAAGGGTTTTGGTCTTCCCATGATTCTTCTCAATACCGTCAGCGAGCTGAGAGAGGCGCTTCCTGAGAAGAGCGAGGAGCTGACTCGTTCCATAGATGGGTATATCAAGGAGATTGAGGTCTTCTTTGTCCGTCCAGAGCTTAAGGTGGTTGTAGAGCAGTGTAATCCTGATGGGACGTTGCAATTGGATCATTTCGAAGGCAGATTGTTGAACCCAGGGCATGCTATTGAAGGCGCATGGTTCATCCTGGCTGAAGCGCAGAAGCGGGGTGGTGATGCCGAACTTACGCACCTTGGTATGACGATGCTGGACTGGATGTTTGCCCGTGGTTGGGATGGGGAGTATGGTGGGATCATCTACTTCCGTGATGCCCTGGGAAAGAGTGCAACCGAGTACTGGCATGACATGAAATTCTGGTGGCCTCAGTGTGAAGCAGCCATTGCAAACCTACTTGCCTACAGTATGAATGGGAAGCAGGAGTATCTGCATCAGTTTGAACAAGTAGACAAATACATCAAGACTCATTTTCTCGATGAAGAGTATGGCGAGTGGTTTGGGTATCTCCATCGAGACAACTCACTTTCCACACCATTAAAGGGAAATATGTACAAAGGACCATTCCATATTCCAAGAATGTATCTGGTTTGTTGTGAGTTAATTGATAAACTAAGACGATAGAAAGAATTAGGTATTTCCCACAAACTGTTAAGTCTCTTTTCTTCATTATGCTGTTTGTACTATGAACATTTTTACATGTATTCGTAACATTTCTACATGGTATTATCTGTAAACTATCCTAGGATTAATGTAATGCTAAGTAATTACTTACTAAAAATTTTTGATATTTGTTCTCTATGAACAGAATGCATAGGTAATTAACTTGGTTCCATTAAACCTAGGAGGTTTTTATGAAAAAAAGGATTGTTTTGCTTCTGGTTGTCACAATAGTGACAAGTGCTATCTTGTTCGCTGCTGGAGATGCAGAGAAAAAGGCTGTTGCCAGCTCATCTGAGCCCTTGTCAGTCATGATTTGGGACTCAAATCAGGAACCTGGTATCAGGCAGATTATTGATGATTTCACTGCCAAGACAGGCGTCAAAGCTGAGGTACAAGTTGTTGATTGGAACAACTACTGGACACTGCTCTCCGCAGGAGCACAGGGCGGGTCTCTTCCTGATGTATTCTGGATGCACTCCAATGAATCCCAGCGCTATATGTCCAACGACATGTTGCTCGATGTAACCGACAGAATCGCAAAGAGCTCCCTCATCGATCCAAGCAATTACCCAGAGGATATCTGGAGTTTGTATACCTACAACAAGAAGTATTATGCGGTTCCCAAGGATATCGATACCATTGCACTCTGGTATAATAAGACATTGTTTGATGAAGCAGGAGTTGCCTATCCTGATGAGAACTGGACCTGGGACGATCTATACGAAGCTGCAAAGAAATTGACAAAGGCTGATGGATCTGTCTATGGGTTTACCAATGTGAACTCAAACAACCAAGCAGGGTGGTACAATCTGATTTACAGCAATAACGGATATGTAATCTCTGAAGACAAGACCAAGTCAGGCATGGATCATCCGAATACCATTGAGGCGATGAAATGGATGGAGAAGATGATTAATGAAGATCTGATGCCTCCTCAGCATGTCATGAGTGAGAGTGGTGAGGATGTACTGCTGCAGTCAGGAAAGACGGCCATGACTATGCAAGGTTCATGGATGGTCGCTGCCTTCCGTGATAATGAGTACAGCTATAACAACTGTGATGTTGCCATGCTTCCGTTGAATAAGAAAACCGGACGCAGAGCGTCAATCTATAATGGTCTTGGTTGGGCAATCTCAGCTGATACTCCTCGTGCCGATGATGCATGGAAACTGGTTGAGTACTTCGGGTCTGAGGAAGGACAACTCAAACAGGCAGAGCTCGGTATCACCATGTCTGCATACAAGGACACCAGTGAGAAGTGGAAGAACAGTGTTCCCCAGTTCAATCTTCAGGCGTACCTGAACATGCAGGATGACATGGTTATTCGTCCCTTCTCACGGAATACTGTGAAGTGGGAGAATGCAGTACTTGATGTCATGCTGAAGGTATGGTCCAAGGAGATGACCATGGAAGCTGGATGTAAGGAAGCTGCAAGACAGATGAATGAGATTCTTGCTGAGGAGTAGAATTCACAGAAAGAATACCCGGGTAGGTAATTGCTCCTGCCCGGGATACTGTAAGGGATACGTGTATGAAACATCGTTCATTACGCTCAGCAACAGCCACGAACACTTTTTTTTGGGGTTGGGCCTTGATCCTTCCCACGGTGATCGGATTACTGGTTCTAAATATTATCCCCATGATTGCTACCATCTACCAAAGTTTCCATAAGACAGGTGATTTTGGGAGAGGGAATATTTTTATTGGATTCAAGAACTTCCAGAAACTGTTCTCAGATGAAGCTGTGCTCCAGTCAATTATCAATACACTCAAGTACACCATCGCACAGGTGCCTTTTTCTGTTTTCATTGCCTTGGTACTTGCTGTCATGTTGAATAGGAAAATTATAGGCAGATCTGTATATCGGACGATTTACTTCATGCCGATGGTGGTAGCCCCAGCGGCAATCGCAATGGTATGGCGCTGGTTGTACAACTCAGAGTTTGGATTGATCAACAACCTGTTTAATCTGGATATCAACTGGATATCAAATCCAAGTATTGCAGTATTTTCCATTGCAATCATCGGTATCTGGTCCGATATCGGATATAATATGATCCTCTTCCTCGCTGGATTGCAGGAGGTTCCAAAAGATTATTACGAGGCGGCTGACTTGGACGGTGCAAGTGCAGTGCAAAGCTTCCTCCACATAACGGTCCCTATGATTAGTCCCATCCTGTTCTTTGTCATTGTAACCAGGATGATAGCTGCCATGCAGGTGTTTGATACCATTTTCATGGTGATGGAACGATCCAACCCCGCACTCTATAAAACACAGTCCTTGGTCTTCCTGTTTTACGAATCCTCATTCGTTGAAAGAGACTTGGGGTATGGATCCACCATCGTGGTGGTATTGCTTCTGATAATCATGCTCATCACAGCATTGCAAATGATAGCCCAGAGAAAGTGGGTGCACTATAATTAGGAGTACGTCATGCGAAGAAAATCATTACCTTCCACAATTATCATGCATGGCGTGCTGATTATTGTTTCGCTTGTCATGATTGTTCCTTTTCTCTGGATGATTCTCACCTCGTTCAAGACCGTCGGTGAGGCTGTGCAACTTGATCCATTTGTTTTCTTTCCCTCTGAGCTCCGTATGGAAGCCTTTACAAGGGTCTTTACCACCAATAATTTTCTGAACCTGTACAAGAATACGTTGCTTATGATTGCCTTCAGGATATTATGTGCAATCGTGACGGCAAGCATGGCTGGATTTGCATTTGGGCGATTACGTTTCTGGGGTTCTAACCTTGCTTTTTCTTTGGTACTGGTACAGATGATGATACCTCCCCAGATATTTATTATTCCCCAGTATCAGATGATCAGCAGGATGGGAATGACCAATACTATCTTTGCTCTGGTATTTCCCGGATTGGTAACTGCTTTCGGCACATTCCTGATGCGTCAGGCGTATAAGATACTTCCTAAAGATTTGGAAGAAGCTGCCAAGCTTGATGGCCTGTCTATCGGTAAGACATTCCTGTTTATTCTTGCACCATTGACCAAATCCTGTATGGTTGCTTTGAGTGTATTCACGGCTGTATTTGCCTACAAGGATTTAATGTGGCCAATGATTGTAAATACATCCAAAGATTCGCTGGTTTTGGCTTCAGCGTTAGCAAAGATGAAAGGACAATATGTCTCCAATTATCCTGAGCTGATGGCAGCGTCCCTGATTGCATGCGTACCGATGATTGTCCTGTACTTTATCTTCCAAAAGCAATTCATCGAAGGTATCGCAACATCGGGAGGAAAGCTGTAAGTGATAGTCAATAGTTCACGGAATCTGTCAAGCTATTGAATGAGATAGCCTGTATATATATTTGCTTGGATGTAAATCCATATATAAGGGAGAAATAGGATGAAGATTGCATTTTTGGGGGCTGGTAGCACGGTGTTTGCACGTAACGTGTTGGGGGATTGTCTTGGTACACCGGTACTGCAAGAAGCAGAAATGGCATTGTATGACATTGATCCAAAACGTTTGGAGGAATCCCGAGCCATTCTGGAAGCAATGAACCAGAGTATCAATCGGGGAAGGGCTAAGATTGTAGTCTATCCTGGGCTGGAGAACTTACGTTCAGCGCTCAAGGGAGCGCGCTTCATCGTCAACGCTATACAGGTTGGGGGGTATGAGCCAAGCACGGTCATTGATTTTGAGATTCCCAAGAAATACGGTCTCCACCAGACTATTGCAGATACCTTGGGCATCGGTGGAATTATGCGTGCCTTGAGAACCATTCCCGTCATGAATGAGTTTGCCAAAGCGATTGAAGAGGTTTGCCCTGATGCCCTGCTTTTAAATTATTCGAATCCGATGGCCATGCTCAGTGGCTATATGCAACGCTATACGGGAGTAAAGAATGTTGGGCTCTGTCACAGTGTACAGGTCTGCTCAGAGACACTTCTTAAAGGGCTTGGCATGGAGGACAAGCTAGAGGGACGTGTAGAGACGATTGCAGGAATCAACCATATGGCTTGGTTACTAAGCCTGCATGACAGGGAAGGCAATGATCTTTATCCTGAAATCAAGAAGCGTGCGTTGAGAAAGAATCAGGCAGAAAAGCATGATGACATGGTTCGCTATGAGTATATAAAATACTTCGGGTACTACTGTACTGAGTCTAGCGAGCATAATGCAGAGTACAACCCATTCTTCATTAAGAAGGCATACCCTGGCCTGATAGAGGACTACAACATCCCACTGGATGAATATCCGCGGCGTTGTGTTGCCCAGATAGCAGATTGGGCTGAGGAGAAAAAACGGATTCTCAACAAGGCAACCATAACTCACAAGCGATCACTAGAATATGCTTCACATATTATGGAGGCTGTGGTAACCGATATACCGTACAAGATAAACGGGAATGTTCTTAATACACACTTAATCGATAATCTTCCCGTTGAAGCTTGTGTCGAAGTACCCTGCCTGATTGATGGAAATGGGGTGAATCCCTGTCATATAGGGCCTCTGCCGGTTCAGCTTGCTGCGATGAACATGACAAATATCAACGTTCAGCTGTTGACAATCGAAGCTGCTGTAAGCAAGCGGAAGGAAGCAATCTATCATGCTGCCATGCTGGATCCTCATACTGCTGCAGAGCTTTCAATTGATGATATTGTCAAAATGTGTGATGAGATGATTGAAGCTCATGGAACATTCATGGAGTTGTATCGCTAGGGTTTTGCCTTTCTTGATACATAAATTTCAAGACAAAAGGAATCTTGGTGTATACTAGGTAGGAGAGGAGGGACTATGCCAGAGAATGAACTTCTGATAAAAGCTGCCCGTTTTGTAGGGTTGGATGGCTTGAAGAAGTCTGCCATTGACCTTGCTCTCTCCTACTGCGGTATCCAACAGTGTTCTCCCTTACACAACAATGGTCCCGAGATCAGGGATACGAGTTTCATCCATATCATCAGCAGCGGGAAGGGCGTCCTGAAGATACAAGGAAAAGAGTATGTTCTGGGAGAACACCAAGCATTTTTAATTCCTGCTGGGATTTCTGCTCAGTACACGGCTGACCGGCATGACCCATGGACCTATATGTGGGTAGGCTTTTCCGGCTTGATGTCGGAGGAGAGTATGGCTATGGCAGGATTCTCCTTTGAGCATCCGGTGAGAAGTGTAGGGAATGAGAGCATCCTCAAGCATGATATTGAAGGTATGATTGAGACTTATCATCTTACGTTTACCAACGAGTTACGTAGAAACGGATGTTTTTTTCACTTTATTGCCCATCTGATTGAGGATTATCAAGCGCAAGGAGTTATCGGGAGCGAAAGCAACTTGCAGTCTGCGCAGTATGCGAGGAAAGTGTATCACTACATTATGGAGAATTTTGCAGAATCCATAAAAATCCAAGACCTGGCTAATGAGATAGGCATCAGCAGAAACTACCTCTATTCCTGTTTCAAGGAAGTTTACAAAGTTTCTCCGAAACAGTTTCTTGATACGGTACGTATGGAACATGCAGCCAGTCTCTTGGTCTCGAAGTATATGAACATTGGAGAAGTAGCCCATTGTGTAGGGTTTGATGATGAGCTGGCCTTCTCCAAGGCCTTCAAGGAGTTTCATTATGTTTCCCCTACGGAATTCCGCAAGCAATTACGGACAAAACGGATGGTAAGTAGGCCACCGCGATCTTGTTCCACGATTTCCTACTCATGAGAAATGGAAAGGTCGCGTATTCTACTAGAAGATGCATTACTTGCCGGTGATAAAGATGATAATACCTGCGATAATCTCAATAAACCGGTGATAAAACCAAATACCGGTGATAAGGCACAACAGCAACGACAAAAGATACTCACATTTTTATAAACAGTAGATTTTATCACCAACAAACAGGTATGTATTTTGCTGGAGGTAAATAGAAGCCGAGCCTATGACCTCCTCTCCCAGATGGTTTGTGAGTCTCTCTTGGTAGCAGAGGGAGATAAGAAAGGACGCAGGTATCGGCTTAGTAGAATTGATAGTTGCTAACGGTTGCTTGCCTAGAATTGCGTAACAGGATATACAATAACCAATGGATACACGCAGAGCACACATTACCATGATGATCAAGCCAGCCTCAGCTGCGTGCAATCTTCGCTGTGACTATTGCTTCTATTTTGATGAGGCAGATACCCGAGAGGAGGGTATTCGTCCATTGATGAGTCACACCGTGGCAGATGCAATCATCACTAAGTGCTTGGAAACAGCAAAACATTGTTCCTTCGTATTTCAGGGTGGAGAACCCTCTCTAGCGGGTCTTCCTTTCTTTGAATACTTTGTGAGCAAAGTTGCTTCAAGCAAGAAGGAAGACTGCCTGGTTACCTATGCATTCCAGACCAACGGCATGCTGCTTGATGAAAAGTGGGCAAGGTTTTTCAAAGAACATGATTTCTTGGTAGGAGTCTCCCTCGATGGGCCTCCTCGTCTTAATGACCTTCATAGAAAAGATAGGGACGGGGGAAAAAGCGGTAGGAGCGTGTTGCAGGCTATCTCGTACTTGGAGAAGGAAGGGGTGAAGTTCAATATTCTGAGTGTAGTCACCAATGAATTGGCACAGAATATTGGCATGGCTTATCCCTATTTCGTGGAACATGGACTTACTTACCAACAATATATCCCATGTATGGATATGCTGGAGGGAGAGAAACAATTTCTCTCTGCCTCCGCTTATGGACAGTTCCTGAAGGATCTCTTTGATCTCTGGTTCTCTTCCTACCAAGCAAAGAAGCCTGTCTCAGTCAGGTTTTTTGATAACCTTGTTGGGATGATAGCCGGTTATCCCCCTGAGGCTTGCGATATGGCGGGGGTATGCTCTATCCAGTATGTAGCAGAGAGCAATGGAGATATCTATCCCTGTGATTTCTACTGTCTCGATTCTTACTGCCTCGGTAATATCACAGGAGATGAGTTTGCATCGCTCGACAAGAAGCGATCTATCCTTCGATTCATTGAGGACTCTCCCAATTCAATTGATGACTGTGCTTCCTGTCCTTGGAGAGCCCTTTGCAGAGGTGGCTGTAAACGGTATCGTAGTGAGGAAGGGTATCGCTTTTGTGCTTCCATGAAAATATTCTTTCCCTATGCTATAGAAAGGCTTGAATTGGTTGCTAAACAGATGCTTGCATTGTAGGAGGAGAGATGGCTGAGGCGCTGATTCGTGAGCATAAGAAGAGACCAGAGATCAATCTGAAATTCTTCTTTAAACTCTTTTGGACAACATTCTCCCTGAGTCTGTTCACCTTTGGTGGTGGTTTTGTCATCATCAGTCTAATGCGTAAGAAGATGGTGGTAAAACTCGGCTGGATTAACGATGAAGAGATGCTCGATTTCATCACTATCGCCCAGTCTTCCCCTGGTCCCATTGCTGTCAACGGTTCCCTGATGGTGGGGTATCATCTAGCTGGTGTGCCTGGGGCGTTGGTTGCTACCTTGGGGACCATCCTTCCTCCCATGATGATTCTTACTCTGGTCAGCCTTGGCTACAAGGCCGTGCAGGATAACCTTTGGATTGCTGCAGCCTTTCATGGAATGCGGGCAGTTGTTGCGGCCATTGTCCTGCAGGTCACCTGGGCCTTGTTCAGGCCATTGCTGAAGAAGAAGCAATTGCTCCCAATCCTCCTCTTTGTCCTGAGTTTCAGTGCATTGTTTATCTTCAAGGTAAACATCATGCTGGTAATGGTAAGCATCGTAGCCTTCTCGATCATCCAGAGCTTAATCCTGCTCCAGAAGGAGAAGAAGCTATGAGTATACTCCTTACGCTCTTCTTCAGCTTTTTCCAGATAGGTTTGTTCAGCATTGGTGGCGGGTATGCAGCCATGCCTCTTATCCAAGCACAGACTGTCGACATTCATGGGTGGTTGACCGCAACGGAATTTGCTGACTTGGTAACAATCGCTGAGATGACCCCCGGTCCCATTGCCATCAACTCTGCAACGTTTGTAGGAATGAAGGTTGCAGGAATTGCCGGCGTCGTGATGGCTACCCTTGGAAATATCCTACCATCGGTCATCATTATGTTGCTGCTCGCACATCTCTACGCAAAGTATCGGGAACAGACGCTGCTCAAACGTGTGCTCGAAGGGGTACGTCCGGTAGTAGTTGCCGCCATCTTTACCGCTGGACTTTCCTTGTTGCAGCTTGCGATAGGGCACATGGGTCAGGTTGACCTCTTCGCACTTATCGTATTTATTCTTGCCTTCGTCTGTTTGAACAGTCGAAAAATCCCTTTGGGACCCATTGCCTTACTCATTTTAGGTGCCATTAGTGGTATCGGGTACGCTGTGGTAACACACGCACTTCCCTAAGCGTTCTTCCTTTTTTTGCTTCTGCTGTGTGGTATAGTATGAGCAGCAAGAAAGGGGGAAGGTGATGGCGAAGGCAGATATTTTCGATCATGATATCCACACAGTGGATTACCGAAGTGAGTATGAGGCGTTACGTATTGATAGCGGCACGTTGCTTGGAATTGAAGGAAGGCAAGTCGAATCGCTCAACGGTCCCTACCACTTCACCGTTGACCCGTATGAAACTTGCCTAAGAGCTCATTGGTTCCAAGAACGTACGGTAAGTGAAGACGGACGTCCACTGCCTGTTGATTTTGATTTTGATGCATGGCCGGTGGTCCCTGTCCCCAGCAGTTGGAACACAGAGAGAGATGACCTGTACTATTATGAGGGGCTTGGCTTATATGCAAGAACCTTCTCCTACTTACCAGAGAATGAGGATGAGCGGGTATTCCTACACTTTGAAGGCAGTGCGTACCGAACCTATGTATTCCTCAATGGGGAGCATAGGGGAATGCACGATGGCGGCTCTACGCCATTCTCTGTCGAGGTAACCGATGCCCTGAAAAGAGAGAACCGACTGATTATCGCAGTCGATGCCTCCAGAAGCCCAAACCGCGTTCCGATGGATAACACCGACTGGTTCAATTATGGAGGTATTTACCGGGATGTAATGCTGGTGAGAACTCCAAAGAATTTCATCAAATCATTCCAGAGCCAGTTTGTCCCGGGTACCCTCGAGAAGGTATTTGCATCGTTGACAATGGATGCTCCAATAGATGGGACTGCTGTCTATATGATTGAGGAACTGGGGGTGGAGCAGGAGATTCCCATCAAACAGGGGAAGGGGTATGTCACCTTCCCTGTAGATCTTGTTCCTTGGTCCCCCGAGAAACCGAAGCTTTATACGGTCAAGGTGAGATATGGTGAAGACCAGCTGATTGATTCCATTGGGTTTCGGGATATTCGTGTGGATGGCCTAAAAATCCTCTTGAACAACCAAGAAATCTTCTTGAAAGGTGTGAGTGTCCATGAGGACCACATTACCTTGGGAAAGACGACGAATGAAGATGTAATCCGTGCAACTATTGCCGATTTGAAAGAGATGCATGGTAATTTTCTCCGTCTTGCCCACTATCCTCACACCCGGTTGTTTGCCAGGATTGCCGATGAATTGGGGGTTCTCCTTTGGGAAGAGATCCCGGTATATTGGGCGATCAACTTCTCCAATAGAGAGACCTACGCCGATGCTGAAAACCAACTTTCCGAGTTGATCCTGAGGGATTATAATCGTGCGAGTGTGATTATCTGGTCGGTAGGTAATGAGAACCCTGATACCGATGAAAGACTCTCCTTCATGACCTCACTGGTACAGAAGGCAAGAGAGACGGACGCCACACGGCTTGTCAGTGCAGCCTGTATGGTCAATAAGACCAAGCTCAAGCTGGAGGACCGCCTGATGCATCAGTTGGATATTATTGGAAACAACGAGTATTACGGATGGTATGAGCCCAACTTCTCCGATTTCTTGGCCATTCTAAACAATACAGACATTATGAAACCCTTCATCATAACTGAGTTTGGAGGAGGGGCCAGAGCTGGGTATCATGGGACCAAAGATACCATGTGGAGTGAGGAATTTCAGGAAGCATTGTATGAGAAGCAGTTTGCCACTCTCGAGAAAACCCCCTATGTAAGGGGAACAACGCCTTGGATATTCTACGATTTCAGGGCTGTCAGGAGATTGAACCGATATCAGGAAGGGTTCAATAGAAAGGGCTTGATCGACAGTGACAGGAAGCGTAGAAAATTGGCATACTATGTCACGCAACGGTACTATAAGAATAAGATGTGAGAGGTTGTATGAAACTAGGAGTTATTGCAGACGATTTTACCGGGGCTGTGGATATTGCCGGCTTCTTGGTATCTGGAGGCATGAGAACACTTATGTGTGCCAAGCCTGTTGCTACAGGGCAACTTCCCGAGACTGATGCGATTGTCATGAGCCTGAAGATAAGGAGCATTCCCTCCTCTGAAGCAGTAGAGGAGGCTCTCTCAGCACTTGCTTTCCTACAGGAAGCTGGTTGCGACCGCTTCTACTATAAATACTGCTCAACCTTTGATTCAACCGAGAAAGGAAACATCGGTCCCATCAGCGATGCCCTAAGGGCTGCGCTTGGGCTTTCCAGCACACTTATCTGTCCTGCGCTTCCAATCAATGGAAGAACCGTGTACCACGGTTACCTGTTTGTAGGTGACCAACTGCTTAGTGATTCTCCCATGCGTCATCATCCACTCAATCCAATGAGGATGTCGAAACTCGCCGATCTGCTTGCGATGCAGAGTCCATCTTGCAATGGCCATGTGTATTATGATGTGGTCAGGAAAGGGGCTACAGCAGTAAAAAATCGAATTGATACACTTGAAAAGGATGGGGTGAACAACATTATCGTCGATGTCATCAACGATGAGGACTTAACTACGATAGCCAAGGCAACCGAGGATATGCTTCTTGTCACTGGAGGCTCTGGCTTGGCCCAGGGTATTGCTACAGTGAGGGCTGAATCCCTTGGAGAGAGAGGTATAGCGAAGCCTGCGTTCCTTCCTAAGAGGACAAATGCAGTGGTTATCGCTGGTTCCTGTTCAGCGATGATGCAAAAGCAAGTTGCCTACTATAAAGAGAAGGTAGAGAGTTTCAGTATTGATGAACAAGCTTGTGTGGACGATCCCTCTTATCCTGAGACGCTTGCCAAGTGGGCACTTGCCCACCAGGGAAGCACGCTTGCTCCCATGGTCTTTGCAACGCGCTCACCAGAGGAACTGCAGCATAACCGGGAGCGGTTCAAGGGAGTGGATCTAGCGGGAATCATCGAGCAGGTATTTGGAAGAATGACAGCTATACTCGCACAAGAAGGAGTCGAGACCTTTATTGTTGGAGGGGGAGAGACCAGCGGGGTGGTTGCCTCCACCTTGGGAGTTGATGCCTACCTCATCGGGGAGCAGATAGACCCAGGTGTTTCTTGGGTGCAGTCCTTGGACAGGAAGTTCCAACTGGTTTTAAAGAGCGGGAACTTTGGTTCTGAATCCTTTCTAGAGACAGCCCAGGAGTGTTATGATGAATGAAATTGAGATGAAACGTGAGTTGGTCTCCTTCGCCTCAAGCCTCTACCAACGAGGATTTGTCGTGGGAAGTGCAGGAAATATCTCTGTAAAACTTCCTGATGGTACCTACCTTGCCACTCCCACCGGCTCCTCCTTTGGGATTTTGGATGAAACGGAGGTGTCTCACTTCAAGGAAGATGGGACACTGCTTGGAGGAAAGGCTCCTACCAAGGAGGTACCGTTCCATCTAGCTTGTTATGCTGCTCATAGCGAGATCCGAGCGGTGGTTCATCTGCATTCCACCTATGCAACCTTGCTTGCCAGCACCAAGGACCTCAAGGATGGCAGTCCATTTACCCCCTTTACTCCATATTTTGTCATGAAGGTGAACAAGGTTGGGATACTTCCCTACAGAAGGCCTGGTTCTCCTCTTATTGCAGAAGATATCCGATCCAAACCTGGGTTCTCTACCTACCTTATGCAGAACCATGGGTTGATCACCACAGGGAAGACGCTTCAGGAAGCAGTATTTGCTGCTGAGGAGTTCGAAGAGAGTGCTAAACTCTGGTATCTGGGACAGGGATTGGATATCAGAAGATTGAGTGAAGAAGAGATGGCAGAACTGCAATAGCAGCCAAGGTATCTGTACTCATAGCAAACTACAGGTGAATTGCAGCTAGAGAGACATACACGATTTGAATTCTTTGCAGAGCTCCTTTATGGATGATACGGTGCTTTCTCGCGGCTTCGTTGAAAGAGTGACAACCGTTCATTTATCCCGGTAATGTGATCCACATTGAACGATTCGAATGATATCCCCATCGATACGATAAACCAAGCGATTGCAATCATCGATCCTTCAGCTCCAATATGGAGCGAGGTTTCCCGATAACCGCTCAGGTTTACCGATTCCCTTGTAACCATTCCTGTCAATATCTCTAAGAAGTGCCAAAATTCGTTTTAACGTCTTCTTATCCTGCTTTGTCCAGTACTCGAAATCCTGCCAAGCATCGTCTGACCAAGCCTTAATCACTTACATCCACCTCGTGGATTGTGCCGCCGCTGGACTCCATCTGGGCAATAGATTTTCTTAGCCTTGCCATGTTTCGCTCACTGTAGAATGGATCGACAGCAACCTCAAAGGGTATGCGTTTTTCTCTTGCTACTTTGGTAGCAAAAATGGTGAAGGCTGCAGAAGGAGTCAAACCAAGTTCTTGGCAGGCTTTCTCAAAGTTGGTTTTCAACTCTGCATCCATGCGAAAGTTAATATTAACGGTCGAACGTTCCATATGTTACTCCTCTTTCTCTATATAGTAATTTATATATGTAATGACAATGTCATTAAATTGCATTACATATTAAGTGCCTCGTCGAATTATGATTTGGGGGGTATACGATTAATAGATTGGTAGAGGTTCTTTCCTTATCTCCGGGCGTTCATCACTATCAGGGGCTCTACGGCTTTGCAGTTATCATAGAAGATACAGTATTAGTGAAATTTGAATCAGGTCATTGCAATCAAGCAACCGGCGATAAGAAGAGAGCGGATAGGTCGTCTCACGGGAGGCCTCCAAGAGGGGTTTTTTGTTCTAATAGAACAAGTATGTCAGTATGATAAGTCACCTTTCTTTTATAACGCAAGGCAAAATTGCTCTGATTAATGGAAGTAATTAAGATTCCTATACCCCAAACATCTCCCCACAGAATTGCTTGCCTGACTTTGTCTTAAAAATCTCCTCATATACCTCTCTAATTGCTTCAATGCTTGTTTTCTTCTCTTGGAGATTTACCAGGAAGTCACTTTCAACGAGGATCTGGTAGTCGATTCCTTCAATATTTGTGTAGGTGTGGTGATGTCCCACCAAGAACGCAACTCTTTCAATCATTGACGTTGGAAATGATAGTTTAGTCAGGAGATCTCTAGAGAGAGGAGGTCCTTCCTTCTCTTGTAAATCGCCTCTGCTACTCCCATATTTTTCCAGGGACTCCTTTATACCGATATCATGCACAAGTGCGGCTACTTCCAAGGTTGCTAATGTTTCCTCTTCAAGACCTTCAAGTAAGCCAATCGTCCTGGCATAGTCGTGGACCTTGGTTAGGTGAGCAATACGTTCTGGATTACCCCTTTCATAGGTGAACATCTGTTCATGGAGCAGGGCGATGAGGTGGCTGGTATTTTGCATGATAATAGCTTCCTTAAGGTATTAGATTACAACTTCCTATGAAGTCATTCTATCATTGTTTTGCAAGCCAATGCATCGCATTTTGCCACAGCAGCTGATAACCTTCCCATTCGACAAAATCCTGAGGACACCAGTGTGGCCCGATATCAGACATCCACACCAATGATCGTCCTTTCCCATACTCCATTGTAGCGAGAAGAGGATGTCCGTAGCCAGTTCGTAGGATGAGATGAGCATCCTTTTTCAGGGGTGCCTCTTGATATCCCAAGAGGATAGGCCACTGGTTTGGAATGTTTTTTATAATTGGATGTTCAGGGTCAAGAACCTCTATGGTTGCGCCCTCGGGTGTCTCAACGCGGTCGTCGAAGGTGTAAATATCTACAGGTAGCACCTCTTCAATCGGTGTCCTGAAGTACTTGGCAGAAGCTTGAATACCTGCAAAAGAGAGATACCCTCCACACATGCATAGTGCTCCACCATTTTTTACCCACTCCCTGATCAGTTGAAGACGATTTACCGAAGTCTTGCCTTCGACGAATACACGTCGACTTAACAGAAGTGAATTTGCCCCAATGTCACTAAGGATTACCACATCATATTTTGATAATTCTTCAATACTGGAAGGGAATTCTTCTCCAGCAAGATGACCGGCAAGATGCGTGTATTCAATCTCCCTATCCGCTTCCAGGGATTTTCTCATATGCTCTTGCCCGGTTTCATAGATACCGGAACTGAAGTGGTCGAATCCTTTGTGGTGAGAACTCTCAGAAAACCAGGATTCACCAACTAACATGACTTTGATAGGTTTCATTTGGCAGTCTCCTTCTGCAGAGTAGGTTGAGTGGGTTCTCGGAAAATCACTTTCTTGTGTTCAGTGAAGTAATTCATGACCATTACCAGGATAAGAACACCACCCCAGATGAGCGAAATATAGTAGCTACTGATTCTTGGGAAGCGGTTGAGACCAGTTTCGAGAAGACGTAACAAGATAATTGCTAAAACAACCCCACTGATTCGTCCTCGGCCTCCATAAGGGTTTACCCCTCCCAGTACAACAATCAAGACACATTGCAAGGTATACACTGTCCCATAGTCAGCTCTTGCAGAGTTATAGTTGGCAAGCATTATCATTCCACCAAGTGCCGCACAAATGCCTGAGAGCATATACGTTTTCATGTACAGCCTATCAATATGTAGTCCACTGAATTTGGCAACATTTTCATTGGTTCCCAACATGTAAATCTTTGTTCCAAAGACGGTCTTTGAAATGAGAAACCAGATAAGGGCTGCCATCACGATAAAAATGATCAGTTGCACTGGAATCAGATCGAAGAGACGATTGTTGATGGTCTTTGCGTATGTGCGAGAAAACTTGCTTACAGCATTTCCATTCGTCATTGCCAGACAAATACCAGTGAACAACTCCCCAGATCCCATTGTGGCAAGTATTGGAGGAATATGGAATTTTGAAACAAGCAATCCATTGAATAAGCCTAGGGATCCTCCAATGAGAATTCCCAGAATAAAAACCAAGGGAATGGCGAAAGCTGGAAGCCCTCCAGCAGCGTCTGTAAGCCGAAGGAGAAGGAACCCCATAAGGATGGAAGTGAGGTTGGCCGTTCCAACAACCGATAAGTCAATACCTCCAGTAATCATGCAAAGCATGACCCCCAAGCTCATGATACCAAACTCTGGGAACTGGGCAGCCATTGTCTGAAAATTAATCATGGAGTAGAACTTGCTGAAACGAGTAATTGCCATGAACAACAGCCAGACGACAATCATCAAGATCAATCGCCAGAGATGTCGGTCATTTCGGTACATTTGCTGGAAACGTTGCATTGGCTGTATTCTTTCCTGGGTCATCATGCAGCCTCCTTGCTCTTCACTCTTTTGCTGCGAACTTTATTCATGTGCATAACCTGGTAAGCACTGACCCCAGTGCCTATGATGATCAGGGCACCTGTGAAAACACTCTTGTACGAAGTTGGTATTCCAAGCAGAATCATGGAATTTTCCACAATGACAATAAGCAAGGTACCAAGCATACATCCAAGCAGGGTACCGCGCCCTCCCGTAATGGCTGTGCCTCCCAGGACTACGCCTGCAATGATGTTCATTTCCATACCGAGCATATTGGTTGGGTGTGCTTGTTGCATCATGCAAACCCTGATAACACCGGCAAGGCTGGCGATCATTCCTACCATTATGTACATAACCACTTTTGTCCGCACTACGTTGAAGCCTGCTCGGTGGGCACTGACCTCACTTCCTCCAATCGCATAAATTCCTCGGCCAAACATGGTATATTTCAACAGGAAGAAGACAAAGAGCAGTACAATAACAAAGGCAATGAAGGTAACGGGCATACGGCTGGTCAATCCAGAAACAGGATTACGCGCTGTAAAGAGTGCAGAGGTGCCCCAGTCTCGCATTCCTGAAGGGATGATGGTCAACTGTCTGGAATTCAATGCCCCTTGCATAATTCCTTTGAATACACTCGAGGAACCGAGCGTTACAATAAGGGCAGGAAGCTTGAAATATCCGATGAACAACCCATTAAAAGCCCCAAGTAAGGCCCCAATGGCGAGAGCCATCAAGATTGCTACCCAAACACCCCCCTCGTAATTAGTGTCCAACAGATATTTTGTTGTTGCATAGACGCTTAAAGAAGCTAGAGCCGGAAAAGAAACATCGATACCTCCAGATATAATTACCAGAAAAGTACCAATTGCAAACAAGCCAGGGACAATCAGCGCTGATGCAATGTCAACAAGATTGTTGGAAGAGAAAAATTGCCCAGATCGGAATTCTATCAACAAGCATAGCGCCAGAAGCACCAGGAATATATAGGGTTCATTCCGACGAGAGAGTTTCTTAAGTAACGTACGTGTTGTATCCACCGTAATGCCTCCCTACAACATATGTGACAAAATCAGCTTCTCATCAGTCTTCTCTGCTGAGAGCTCTGTAACAATCCTTCCATTCTTCATGACCAGAATACGGGAGCAATTTTCTATCACTTCAGGTAGATCGTCACTGAAAATGATGATGCCAATCCCTTTCTTTGCCAAATCCTGGAGAATCCCATGGATATCATGTTTTGATCCAATATCAAATTGTCTTTTATACACATT
>NZ_JAEKNT010000520.1 GCF_016406725.1 Sphaerochaeta sp. S2
CTATGGTGCATACCACCATATCACTGTTGTCGGCAAGGATAAAAAGGATCATGACCATCTCTATGATGTAACAGGTAGTCTCTGTGAGAACAACGACAAGTTTGCCATCGACAGACCACTACCCAAGGTTGAGCCTGGGGATGTCCTGGTTCTGCATGATGCAGGAGCACATGGGCATAGTATGGGATTCAACTACAATGCCAAACTGCGCAGCGCTGAGTACCTTCTCAAGAGAGATGGATCGGTGAAGATGATCAGGCGGGCACAAACCTATGGTGACTATGTGTCAACCCTTCGCTTCGACGGTGCTTCTGTGGAGGTTTGATGCATTCATTCAAGATACGAGTGTATTACAGCGATACCGATTGTGGTGGCATTGTCTACCACGCTCGGTATCTTGATTTTGCGGAGCATGCCCGTACTGAATTGCTGAGGGAAGTGGCCCAGAGTCAGGGCATTGATGGTTCCCAGAGCAGTATGATTGAACTGGGAAAGATGGCCTTTGTGGTGAAATCGATTACGGTCGACTACCAGAGGCCAGGGCGGTTGGATGACCTCTTGGAGGTAACCACAGAAATTGAGAGTGAGAAGCGCTTCTCCATCACCTTCATCCAGACGGTAAAAAGGGGAGATGAAGTGCTTTGCGTACTCAAGGTGCGGGTTGCCTCGATAAACACCGAGACACTCCGTCCCACACCACTGCCTACCTGGTTTACCCAGGCAGTACAAGCACTCTGATCTTAATAGGGCATCGTCACCAACAAGGTGGTGTTGCCCAGACTTCCCAGCTTCTCATGGCAGACCACCACATCGTATCGATGGGTACCTGCATCTGGTATTGAGGTGAAGTTCTCACTCTGTTCCTGTGCAATGGTACCCTCGCAATACCAATCAATCTCAAGGTCACTCATCAAGACACCTTCCGGTAGGTTGGTTGGGGTATACCTGAGTGTGACTTCTTCTCCTGCTGCAGGACTTGCTGGGTTTGCTGTGATGGTGCCTTCAATGGGAAGCATGGTGTCATTGATGACGGTAATCTCGAAATTGGTGGAAAGATCTCCTATGATCATATTCACCGTTCCGTCACTGGTGGTATCACAAAGGATCCGTACAGCCTCTGTAGCACCGCTTACCAACATCCCCTGACTGAAGAGTCTCAGCTGTAACAGGTAGGAACCACTTTCCAATGAAGATTGCAGGAGTACTTCACCCACTCCTTTGTCCAATGCCGGCACATCCAGGCTGACGGGGTTGCCCTGTTGGTCCAACAGCACCGCTTGCAAGGATACATCATCAGCTACTTGCTCTGGATCCCAGGTAACCAATGTTTCTAACAATCCTGTTCCCACCAGATCAGTGAGGTGAAGTGTGGCCGTACTGGTGACCTTGCTGAGCATGGTGGTGATGGTCCCTGATACAAGTGGTACTCCCTCTGCATTGTATCCTATGGCTTCTATCGTCCAACGGCCGACCATGAGATTCCCGATTGCTACAGCTCTTTCCATGGAATCCACCGAGAAGGTCTGTCCACTGGGCCCTGTGCCACTGAGGTGGTAGTCCGTGATAACCATCTTCTGGGAATCAGGTATCAGGCTTCTTTCAGATGAAAACTGCTCAGTGGTAAGCAGCAATCTCAAATCAGTTGTCTCTGCGTGCGCTTCCTCCTTGCATCCAGTTGCCAACAGTACCACCGAAAACAAGATTATCAGTACCTGTGTGAGTCTTTTCTGTTTCATGTCTTTCTCCTCTCTTGTTGATATAAAAGAAGAAGAAAACCTTTCACTCTTGCTTCAACTCCCTCTAGGAGAGGAAGCCCAACTTGTTTATACTGGCACCCATGGAAACACAACCCACACTCATCGTTGGCAACACACTCGAGAAAAGCCTCCCCATTGCATTAATACCTTGCTGGGGCTCCTATGAAAAAACTGAAGGATCGTTGCGTCTTGCCAGAGAGGGAAATACCCTCTCCCTGCGCTATATGGTGCGTACTCCGTTTCTTAGACGGATGGTGCAGCAACACAACCAGGAGATAAGCGAAGACTCCTGCGTTGGCTTGCTGATCAAGGAAGAAGATGCAGAGCAGTATCTGCATCTGCAGTGCAGTGCCTCAGGTGCGCTTCGCTCTTGGTGGATCAACAGGGAAGGAGAGAGAACCCTGCTTCCTGAACCACTTTTGGAGGCGATACCGGTCACGGTGACCCTTTTGGAGAACTCCAATGCCCAAAGCCGTTGGAGTGTTGAGATACATCTGGACCTGAAGGAACTCAACATCTCAGCTGATAGTCGTCTCCTGGGAAATTTCTACAGTTGCTGTGAGCTACCTGGACAGAAGTATTACTTGCTTGCGCAGGAGACAGGAACCCTTGAACCCGATATGGAAGTTCCTTCAGCCTTCATGAGGCTGGAATCCCATTAGGATTGTTTCCCCTGGGGATTCCATGCTTCTTCTCCACTGAGCATCTCCTCATCCAGAAGCTTGGTTAGGGCAAGGTGGGCAAGATTTTGTCCAAATATTCCAGTTATGGTAGGCAAGCTCCCCAGTACATTGCGTCTTCTTCCCCTGCTGCTGATTTGCTCATTGAAGTCAGCATGTTCCTCTTCCTCTGGAGCTTTGTAGGTATAACGTACCAGCTCCGGGGAGAAGATGACCTCTATTCCTCGTCCAACCCCCCGTTTTCGGAGGTTCGTCCTCACCTGACGAGCGAGAGGGCAACCGAAGGTATCCATCAGGTCGGCTTTACGGACAAGAGAGGGATCTCTCCTTAGTGCCGCCCCCATGCTGCTCACTACCGGAATGCCTCGCTTGTAAGCAGCTTCCAGCAATGCACATTTTGGGTTGAGTGAATCGATGGCATCAACCACCAAGTCTACTGGATCGGAGAAGATGGTATCCAGTGTCTCATGTTGCACAAAGAGAGGAAGCACCTCAACGTTGCATTCCGGGTTGATGGCGAGGATACGTTGTTTCGCGACTTCAGTCTTCGGCTTCCCCAGGGTTTCATAGGTGGCAAGGATCTGCCGATTCAGGTTGGTAATCCCCACTGTGTCAAAGTCAACGATTCTCAGGTTGCCGACACCGCTTCTGACCAGGGTCTCCAATGCCATTCCCCCGACCGCCCCGAGGCCGACTACCACCACGTGTTTCTTATGAAGGCGTTCTACCGGTTCCTCACCGAGTAGCCGTGTTATGCGTAAGAATTGTTCTGATCTCATCATTGTTCCTTATCAGTTCATCATGGGAGCATCCACTGAGTTTGCTGAAGTTATCAATCTGTGTCCAGAGTATCTGGGAGTAATCCCCCATCTGGAAATCAGTTTCCAGGGCATAGGGAAGGGTGGCCAGTCGATCCCCCTCTCTTGCCAGTTTGCTCCCAAAGAGCCTGCTCCCATAACTAAGTATGACGCCAAGCTTGGCGGCCTCCTGTGCAGTCTCCCAGCTTCCAGTATAGCCGTGCCAGAGTAGTACCGGGAGGTTAGGCTGGAGGGAGCGGAGAAGGGAGAGCATCCTTCCGTCTTCCTGTACACAGTGCAAGCTGACACTTCGCCCCAGTTCATAGGCCAAGGTGAGGGTATCTTTCAGGAAGGCTTCTTGCTGTTCAATTTCTGGAAACCTTCTATCCAGTCCCACCTCGGCTATCTGGAAATCAGGAAAAGTCTTCAGTATTTGCTCGAACGCTTCAATTTCAGGTAAAGGTTTGTCTGCAAGTGCCCCGACCCCACCCAGTGCCGGAGGTGTGAGTGAGGAGAGCAATTCCCACTCATCTCTGCTGCTGGTGGCATAGAGTGCGTTCTCGCTCATGCTGGAGCCATAGTGGCGATGTGCGTCAAACATGGTTCAATCCTAAGGACGAAGAGCCTGCTCAGTCAAGCTAGAGCAACAGGAGATAGGTAACCAATATACTCAGGAGTATCGGGAAGATCATACTGTTCTTGCGGTAGGCAATGAATGCTGCACAGAGGATGCCGATAAGCCCTGCATACCAGTGTCCTTGGAAGTCAAGGATGACACCGGGAAAGATGAGTGGACCAAGCGCAGCAATGGGGAGTAGGCGGAGACTCCTGGAGAGAAACCTCGGGAGCTTGTCAAGGAAGGAGGCATAATAGGGCAGAGCCCTCACCAGAAAGGTGGCCAGTGCACTGACAAGGATAGGGATAAGGAATGGAAATGCTTTCATCATACCCCATCCTCACTGTCGCCGATGATCAGGGCCCCAAGGAAGCTTGCTGAGAGCATGCTGATGACGAATGACCAGCCAATCGCCAATGACCACTGCACGATCAGGTAGGAGTTCAGTGCTGCAGAGAATCCTGCAATTGCAAGAACCCTGAACCCCTTTTGGTGGAACTCCTGTGCCAAGAGTGAACTGAACATTGCATAGAGGGTTACCCCAACTGCAAGCTGGAGTGCGGAGGGGAGAATCATGCCGACAAGGAATCCCACAGCAGTCCCACTTACCCATCCACTGTATGCAGTCAATTCCAACCCCGCCAGATACTCTTTGCTGATCGGTTGCCTATGGAGGACAGCGACGCTGAATACTTCATCGGTGGTACCATGGGCAAGCAATGCTTTCCTCCATCCCCTGACCCCTCTCTCGAGATTCCTGTTCAGTTCCGCTCCCATGAAGGAGTAGCGTAGGTTTACCAACAAGACACTGACGAAAAGCTCAGCCAGCAGTGCTCCCCCTCCGATGAGGTTTGCTGCCAGAAACTGCCCGCTGCCTGCAAAGTTTGTCAGGGAAAAAAGTACCGCTTCCCAGATGCGCATCCCAAGATCCCTGCAAACAAGGCCGAAGGCCATGGCGGTAGGGAAATACCCAACAAAAATGGGAAATCCTTCGATGCAACCTTCCCGGAAGGTGAGTTTGTCGTGCGTTGCTGATTCCATGGTTTGCAGATTAGTGATTCTGCCGGTTTCCTGCAAGTGGCATTCATGATAGACTACACCCCCCAGGAGGTGTATATGGCTGTCTATCTCGCAAATACTGGATTACAATTACTCAGCAAGGATGGGACACTCGACCAAAAACCCTTGATGCAATGGTTTCACGAAGCAAAGCGTATTCCAGCTCAACAAGGATCTTATTATACGAAGATGCTGGACAGTGGCCTGACCATCATCTTCCGCACGGTGGCAGACAAGGAAGACCTGCAGATTGTAGGTTTGGACATGCATATGAGTGGACGATGCCTCTGGTCAGGGAAACCTCTGGCACAGATAGGCAAGGGAGAGCCTCTCTCGCTCACGCTCCTGATGACCAACGATTCAGAAAAGAGTGCTTTCATTGCCACACTTGTCCATGCAGCGACCCTTGAGCAAATTGATGAGGACACACTGTTGGCTTTGCAAGTCTGTGCATTCCCCCAGGCTCTTGATGTTTTTGACAGCAGGGAAGCCTATGAGACGGTTACTGAAGAGGGCGCCCGGCTTGAGGACAAGAAATTGCTTCCATTCAACTACATCATGGCCCGTGATGAGAGCCTCAGTGAGAAGGATAGGGAGCGTTTTGCTGCAGAGGAGCAGATGATGTTGCTCTGTGGTCCTGTGCTTGGGGTGGAGAACCGTAAGCATGGTTTTCAGGATACCGGATGTACGGTAGCCACCATATCCACGGAAATGGGACATCTAGATCTTGTCTTTGCCCCAGAACAACTACAGCAGCCCCTGAAAAAGGGCTCCTATGTAGTTGCCAGCTGTGCAATCAGTGCAGATGTCCTGACCGATTAAAACCGTTTGGTATATGCGTGGCAGTAGGGAAGGGTTCCCTTCTTCTCGTAGTAATCCTGATGGTAATCCTCCGCTGGGTAGAATACAGCTGCAGGGCGGAGGGTGGTAGCAATCTTCAATCCCTTTTCCTCAAGGATTCCAATAAGGCGTACTCCCACATCAAACTCATGCCTTGATCGGTAGAAGATTGCAGAGAGATACTGGTTCCCGATATCCGGTCCCTGTCCATTGGCCTGGGTGGGGTCGTGGATCTCAAGGAAATACTTGGTAAGTTCCTCGTAGGATATTTCCAAGGGATTATAAAGCACCTTGACGGCTTCCAGATGCCCGGTGGTATGGGTCAATACATCCTGGTAGCTTGGATTCTCGACAGTCCCTCCCGTATAACCAGACACTGCTGAGTATACGCCTTCCTTCTGGGCGAACAAGTGTTCGACTCCCCAGAAACATCCTCCGGCAAACACCGCCTCAGCCACCGGCGTGCCATCCCTGAATACCAGGGAGAGGGAATTGACGCAATGCCTTGTATTGGTATCAGTGAAGCGTTCCCCTTCAAAGACATGTCCCAGGTGTCCACCACAGGTGGCACAAAGTATTTCAGTCCTCATTCCGTCGGCATCGATCTTACGTTTTACTGCATGGGGAATCTCCTCATCGAAGGAGGGCCACCCACAGCCGGAGTGGAATTTGGTCTCTGAACTATACAGGGGGGAGTCACACCACTTGCAGTAGTAGGTTCCCCAATCTGTTGTATCGGTATACTCACCGGTAAAGGCTCGTTCAGTGGCCTTTCCCACAATGATGGATCGCTCCTCACTGGTAAGGGAGTTCTTCAATGCCTCATCAAGAGGTTGGTATGTAAATCGGTCTGTATCAGCCATGGGTACTTTTTCCTCACTTATTGTCGGTGTTTCTCGTTTATACAAGGCAAATGAGAGCAGCAGGAACACAACCAAGAGCAATGCAATGATCATAAAGACTGTTTTCATCTGCAGATTCTCCTTGACTTCACTGTAGCACGGTTGCTACCAGAATCGGAAGAGAATTGCACCTGCCTTCTCTTTGTATGTAGCATACCCAGGATACTTGGAGGAGGTGATGCTCTCTGTGAAGATGGTGGATCCAATGAACAAGAGCGTCAGCAAGATCGGGCCAGCGATGGTATAGTGCAACAGGGAACCATGGAAGGAGACCGAGTAGAGGTAGATGGACCACCACACCCCCAGCTCCCCGAAGTAGTTGGGATGACGACTATATCTGAAAAGTCCAGAACTACGGAACCCTTGGGTATACTCATCCTCAAGTTCATCCTTTCTGGGAAGCAATTGGTACTTGGCTTGCTGGAATGTATACTGCTGTTGGTCTGCTATGGTCTCAATACCAAGGAAACAGACAAACAAGAAGATTGCAATGAAGGAGAGTGGGGTGAATTGCTCATTCGTCGATGGGAGCAACCCCAGTGGGCTGGTG
>NZ_JAEKNT010000521.1 GCF_016406725.1 Sphaerochaeta sp. S2
CATGTGAAAGTTCCAGGTCTTGCAGGATATCCCGCTTCAGATGCCATTATTGATGTAACAGCAAATGAGGATATGGCTGATTTGCTCGTTGTTTCCGATATGCTTATCACTGACTATTCTTCAAGCCCTGGGGACTTTGCATTGACAAATCGACCAATTATTCTCTATCAAAATGACAGAAAGTCTTTTGAGGAAAAACAACGGACATTCTATTTCGATCTCGATGATTCTCCGTTTTGGATTGTTTCGTCACAGGATGCATTGCTGCACGCTATTGCTGACATGCCAAACCGTAATGTAAAACAGAATTGTGAAGCTATTCTTGCGTTCTATAAAACACATGAGACAGGTCATTCTAGTGCAGATGTTGCCAAAAGAATTGCACAATTTTGCAAGGTTTCTTTGAAAAATTAGCACAGTTAGTTATAAAATCATGCTACACTTTTCGATATGTCATAGGTAGGTACCTTACATTTTTTAGTGATCTGATTGCCAAAGAGGTTTAGTGTGGGATCTTTTCTTTATAATATAATTGTGTATCCAATTGAACTGCTTGTAGAATTATTGTTTGTATTCTTTTTTAAAGCATTTGATAATTTTGGGTTATCAATTGCTGCAATAAGTATCCTCGTGAGTCTGCTTTCACTTCCTCTCTACCATATTGCTGAGCAATTGCAGAAGAAGGAGCGAGATACCCGTATTCGTATGCAACCTGGAATAAGCAGGATCAAGAGCGTTTTCAAAGGTGATGAGCAGTATATGATACTCTCTACCTTTTATCGTCAGAATCACTATCACCCAGCGTATGCGCTACGAAGTTCTGTGAGCCTCCTGATCCAGGTTCCTTTTTTCATTGCCGCTTATCATTTCTTGTCCCATCTTCCCCAGTTGCAAGGGGAAAGCTTTTTCTTTATCAAGGATCTAGGGACCCCTGATGGGTTGCTCCAGATTGGATCTGTTTCCATCAATGTTCTCCCCATTCTTATGACAATAATCAATATTGTAGCTGGAGCAATTTATACAAAGGGTTTTCCACTTCGCGATAAAATACAGTTATATGGAATGGCAGGGCTGTTCTTGGTACTCCTGTATGACTCTCCATCTGGTTTGGTCTACTACTGGACACTCAATAATGTTTTTTCTCTGGTAAAGAATATCTTCTATAAATTAAAGCATCCGCTGAAGATCCTATACCTTATTGCTGCTTTTGGGTCTGTTATACTGACTATTGCCATCTCAATTGCCCATCCTACGTTATCCATCGCAAATAGGATCGTCTTATTCGGCATGTGCGTGTGTGTGTGCATAAGTCCTCTGCTTCTTCGCAGTGTCGAGATGATTTACAACCGCTATCTGAGTGGTTTTTCCAGCCAAAAGAAGCAGGTCCAGAGCATGTA
>NZ_JAEKNT010000522.1 GCF_016406725.1 Sphaerochaeta sp. S2
GGTATAAGCTATCATATTCGTGATACCACTGCCGATATTGATAAGGATTGTGCCCATCTCTTTTTCCTCACCGCTGAGGACTACCTCAGCATCGGCAAGGCTCTGCAATACCATTCTCTGTACGCTCAAACCAGACCGCTGGATACACTTTCGCTCATTCTGGCAAATTGCAGAAGAAGCAGTTACAATCAGCACCCGGCTCTCGAGCCGATGCCCAAGCATATCGATGGGATCCTTGATACCCATCTGTCCATCAATCTGGAAGTCCTGAACCAATGTATGGAGAATCTCACGGTCCTGGGGTAGTTCAAACGCCCTGGCGACCTCAAGACTGCGAAAAATATCTTCTCTTTTTATTTCTTGGTCCTTGCTATTGATCCCGACCACCCCGGTACTGGGGATACCAACAATATTCTCCCCACCGATTCCGATGATGACTTCACTCATCTCAGCTCCTGCCTGGAGCTCCGCTTCATTGATCACCGTTTGGATGGTCTTCAAGGTCTGCTCAATATTAACGATGGAACCGGCTCGAACTCCTTCACTGGAGTGCTCACAGATGCTGTCTACCATCAACTGGCCATCCCGACTCACTGAGCCGATAACGCATCTAGTTCGGCTTGAGCCTATATCCAGTCCCATCAACATCTTATCACCAGCCATTACAGCAACCCCCTTCTGGTCGGTCTCATTACCTGCGCACCAAACCCTCTCGATAGAGGTCATAACGCTTGTCTTCCGAGCTGAGGAAGGAGAGTGTATCCTTCTGGTCCTGTTGGGCTAGTGCTACGGCCGCTTGTATCTGGGCCGTCCCTACAGGCTCTCTCACCCAAATCTGGGCATTGAGAGAGGAGATTTCCAAAACCATCTTTCCAAAGCTGTTACTACTATTATTATCGTATTTTATACTTGTTATCAAGGTAGTTTTCTCTCCAAGGGAATTTGCCAATTCCATAACCTGATGAAATGAGCGGTCAAGTCCATATGCTCTGAGCATCTGTGCATAAGATGGAGGTACCAGTATGGTAACCATCTCCTGTTTCCATGCATCAATATCCTCGGCAGGCAATCTCACCAATGCATTTCCCTCAACCAGATAGGTCTCTGACCCATCGGTGGTTTGCACCAGGGCAGGACTTTCCACCAAGGAAACAGTTGCTTCCAGAGAGGAAGGTAAGGCTCTTTTAAGTTCCAGGGATTTAATTGTCGGGTATGAGCCCAACTCACGCTCAAGACGATTGAAATTCAGTTCAAAAAGAGAGAGTCCCACGTAGGTTGCCAATTGTTCCTTGAGTGAAGCAGGAATTCTCTCCTTCCCACTTCCTGAAACAACCTTGATTGTGGTGATCTTGAACTGCGGAACTGTGCGCAGTGCAATGAATACCAGGAACACAACCAAGGGGAGAATCATCGCGGTCAACTTCACCCCAATCGGCATGCGTCTCATTCAACGCCCCCTTGGGAAGGGAAATGAATCGCTGCTCGCTCCTCTTTGCCCAAGGAACTCTTGTACAGTGGTATCCTGCCACTGCTGATCAGTAGAATTCGGTAAAGCATCGCACAGCTCAGTAATACCACCAGAATATTGGTTCCACCTTGGCTGAAGAACGGTAGAGGAATACCGGTGGGCGGTAACAATGCAGTTACCACTCCAAGATTCAGGATAGCTTGGAATAGCACCATACTGGTCAGGCCAAAGGCCATCAAGCTGAGAAAACGATCCCTGTCCTGCATCCTTCGACTTGCATGGTATCCAAGAATCGCAAACATGAGAAAAAGTGCAAGAATGAAAGCTCCACCCACAAGTCCCAACTCCTCGCAAACCGAGGCAAATATGAAGTCACTCTGGACTTCAGGAAGAAGCCCAAGCTTGTAGGACCCATTACCAAGCCCTACCCCAAACAGCCCTCCTGAAGAGATTGCCTTCAACCCGGTACTTACCTGATAACTCATCCCACTAGGATCGAGGGAGGGAAACAGGAAAGAGAAAATTCGTTTGACCCGGTAGGATTGACTGAACATCGCAACAATCGCTGGGGGAACCAGGAATGCAAGGAGAATGACCATGTGAAGAATCCTGAACCCACTGGCGATCAACATGGCAAAACAGATAAACAGGAACAAGATTGCTGAAGAGTAGTCTCGCTGGAGAAAGATCAGCAAGGTAATCACCAAGCTGATCACTATGGGCAGCCCATGACGAAGAATCATGGATTGATCGCTACGGTCCTTCTTATGGTAGGCAGCAAAGAAAAGAATGATGCCCACCTTCGCAAACTCTGAAGGCTGGAAGGATGGAATGGGCCCAATCTGCAGCCAACGCTTGGAACCCAGACGCTCCTGCCCAAATGGACTGAAGAGGGTCAACAGGAGGAGAATCATTGATACAACCAATGCGAAATAGGAAATATTCTCTATCCAACGAAGGGGTATATAACGGATGACAAACCAGCCAACCACTGCCAACGCTACGAACATCAGTTGTCTTGTGAAGAAATAGTGATGTGGAAGTCCGTGTACCAAGGCCTCATTGTATGAGGCGCTGTAGAGCATGATCAGCCCAAGAGAGGTGATAAGGATGACGACACAAAGGAAAGTAAAGGCACTCAGATTCCTTCCGCTTTCCTCAAGTGGTTCTTCTTTTTGCCGCCAATCATCAAAATCTCTTCGTATATCCATGGCATTCACCTACTGATCAGCAGTGAGACTGCTGCAAACAACCAGGATACCAAGGTGAAAGCAACCACTATGCGGCCCTCTTTCACTCCCTTGAGTTCATATGCATGGTGCAGTGGAGCAATGGTAAATACCTTTCGGCCAAACCGTCTGATGGAAATGATCTGAATCAGGCTGGAAGCCAGTTCAAGCAGGAATAAACCACTGGCAAGAAACAATACCAGCTCAGAGCCCATCAGCAGTGCTGACATTGCAATATATGCCCCAAGCGCATGGCTGCCACAGTCCCCCATGAAATAACGGGCAGGAGGAAGATTGAAGAAAAGGAAGGCAAGCAAGGAACCGAGCAATGCACTGGAAGCCATACTACCCGTCTTCAAGGAAAGCATCACCAGCAAGAGAAGCATTGGAAGGCTGCTTCCTGCAGCCAATGCATCAAGCCCATCGGTAATATTCACTGCATTCACGAAATATAGAATGTACAGCAGGGCAAACAGGTAATAGCCAATACCCAGGTCAAGTTGGAATACCACCAGATCAATATGGGTAATGAGTAGGTTCTGTCCCTTGGCCAGGATTAGAAGCAAGAGGGCTCCCTGCATCTGCAACAACAGTTTCACTACCGATGGCAAGCCATCACCATTGGAGTGTTTGCTCTTCATATGGTCATCCAGGAAACCGATACCGGCAAATATGACCAAGGCAAGCAAGGGAAACAACACCTGTGGATTGGAAAGCGAAGGGTCAAAGAGGGAAACCAACAAGGTTCCCAAGGTGAAGGCCAAGCCACCGAGGACGGGAGTCCCTGCCTTTTGCTTCTGGAAGGCCCTCAGCTCCGGTTTTACTGCAATGTCGCTCTGTTTTACAAAAGACAACAGAACCTTCGAGATAACGAAGGTTACGACAAACGAGAGTACAAACAGGAGCAGCAACCTATCAGGCATACCTCATCGGCCTCCTTGCAGCATATTCAGTAAGGGACGGAATAAGCCGTTCCATACCAACTGAGCGTGAGGCCTTGAGCAAGAACAGGTC
>NZ_JAEKNT010000523.1 GCF_016406725.1 Sphaerochaeta sp. S2
GGGAAAACCAGAATGAGCGGACATTGCAGGAGGTTGCAAATCTTCTGGTTCGTATCAGCAAACAAAAATCGTATATCCTGCACCAACGCCTGCTTAACGAGCAAGGGCTCTTGCTTGCCCAAGCCGATACCAATGCAGAAGGCTTGGTAAGTTTGTTGGGCACGGAATATTTATCCGATAGTGGTATCAGTGAAATGGTTCAGGAGATACAAACACTCAAACCAAATGTACTCTACATCTCAGACATTCTCCCTCAAAATGAAGGGAATCCCATACTTACCCTTGCTCTTCCTGTGTATCAGGGATCCAGGATGACTGGCATTATTGCCATCGATTATGATGCTTGTTATCTTCTCTCATTTCTTTCAGTATATCAGACTTCGCTGATGAAGGACCTGCAGTTCAGTATCATTGACAGACAGGGGAACATCATCATCGAAGGGGCATCAGATTGTAAAAATATCTATGCAGAGGGAATGAATCTGTTTTCTCGTGAACCAGGAATGCGTAGTCAATTGACAGGGAATAGAATTGGTTCCTATGTTTCTGAGGATATGGCGTATACCTTTCAAGCCATCTATCCAGCAAGCAGTGAGAGGCTGTTCTTCTCTACATCGAACAACTGGCTCTGGGCGGTTGTCAGTAGCTATGAACATGATCAGTTGCCGATTTTGACACAGGATTTCTTATTGTCGCATCCTTCGGTTAAATTCCTGCTCTCCTTCCTGGTACTCTTCGTTGGTTCCGCTGCCGTAGTCATCCTCCAGGTCAGGGCAGATGATAAGCAACAACTACGTATCAGCTCCCTGATCGCAGATTATGCATCCAACGGTGTGGTGGTTTATGACCCAGAAGGTCGGGTCACCTTCTGCAACAAGGCATTTGAGGAACTATGTGGTTATACACAGGAGGAGTTACAGGGAAAGAAGGAGATGGCTCTCCGATATGATCTTTTCTTCTCCCGTGAATCGGACGGTGGAGCACTTCGCCCAGTATGGGTGTATCATGAGAGCAAGCATCGCTTGCTTTGCTACTTGGACGTTATCCAAGTAGAGGGAAAACGGGATCAAGGTGCTCATGCAATAGAGATCTACAGCCCCTCCCGGTGGAGCACAATGGAGTTGCTTCAGCTCTGCAAAAAGAATCAAATTGACTACCATCAGTGTTTTGCGAGAACTATACTGATTCCTGAAGGTACTGGTTCGTTTGTTTGTCTGCAGATACAACTCTTGAACAGTAAGGAGATTGGGATGCGTCTCAATCAACGGGAGCGAGTGCTCTTCTCGAATAGGTTCTCTACAACGCTTGAGAAGGTTCTCGATACGAGCTTTCCTATCCTTTCAGCAGGATTTGATTCATACCTGCTCTTCTTTGAAACGAGAAGCAGTGCGTCCGATATTGAGAGAAGGGTAGCGTCACTTCTTTCCGGTTTCCATCTTCCTTATCTCTTCGGGCAATCCTCCCTTGCCTTGCAGCTCTCGGTAGGAATCTCACTCTATCCAGAACCAAGTCCCAGCCTCTATGCTCTAGTAGAAAATGCTGCAATTGCCATGCATATGGTTACTCCAGGGACGGAACATGGATATCTTTTTTACGATAAACAGGTTGCAATGCGTTATGCAAGGAGAATAGCAATCAAGGATGCTCTTGCCTCAGTGTTTGAAACCGACCAGCTATATCTGGCCTATCAGGCACTTGTCTCAGTTAAGAAAGAGAAAATTATCGGAGCAGAAGCACTTATAAGATGGAATCATCCTAAGCTAGGGCCTATCTATCCGGATGAGTTCCTTCCCCTTATCAGGGAGCTCCAATTGACCGAGTTGTTGGGCAGATTTGTGATCGAGAGCGCAATCAGCTTCCTTCATACACACTGGAAGGAAATTGCTTCCTCCATACCAAATTTTACCTTATCCATCAATCTAAGTGCTGATGAACTCTCCAATGTACATCTTACCGACCTATTGGTCAGTGAGCTGAACAGGCAAAAGATTCCACGCTCCATGTTGGAAGTTGAATTGACCGAGCATACTGCAGTGGAAAGTCTCAGTAATACGAATGCAATCATGGACCAGTTG
>NZ_JAEKNT010000524.1 GCF_016406725.1 Sphaerochaeta sp. S2
AGATAGAGAGCATGGTCTACCGTCCCGTCAAGCCCACGCTCGGTGTAGCTGGTGACAGAAGAGTCGACTACAGTCCAGTTATCCTCTTCCTCCCCATCAACTTGGTAGCGGAAGGTTGTTACCAAGGGGTCTTCCAGCAACCATTCCCAGGTTACTACTACAGGAACGGCAAACAAGAATGCCGGTAAAAGTATCAATACAGCTAATACAGTAATGAATTTCCTTTTCATATCAATGAAACTCCTCTCTGCGACTCCTTGGGGGCCACAGCAATCATATTCCAAAACCTACTATTGGTATCATACACTTCTGTAGTAATTATAACAAGCAAATGGACAATTGGTAACCCTACTTATTCACCATCTTGCCATAGATATGACATATTCTGTACCCTTCCACTCTATGAAGAAACTACAAACACTGGCAGTATTTTGCGGAAGCAGCACCGGATCAAACCCCCGTTTAGCGGAAGGGGCAGAAGAATTGGGTGCCGCTATGGCAAAGAAACACCTCTCATTGGTGTATGGTGGCGGAAATCGTGGGCTGATGGGTATCGTTGCCCAAAGTCTCTATGAACGTGGTGGGAATGTCATTGGAGTCCTCCCTGAAGCACTGAATAGAAAAGACGTTCGGCTTCACACTGTTGAAAACGAGCTGATCATCGTTCCCACAATGCATGAGAGAAAAGCCAAGATGTATTCACTTGCAGATGCATTTATTGCACTTCCAGGAGGAATCGGCACTCTGGAGGAAATCCTGGAAATCTTTACCTGGCTGCAACTCGGGTACCACCAGAAGCCTGTGGCCATTCTCAATCTTGCAGGATTCTATGATAAACTTTTGGATTTTCTCTCCTACAGCGTAAAACAAGGGTTTCTCAAACAAGATCATCTGGATGCATTGATCGTCGACCAAGACATTGATTCGTTGCTCGACAAACTCGAAGGCTGGAAACCAAAACTGAGTGATAAACTCTCACCCTGAATGGTAGTAAAACGCTACCAATTAAGCTATGCTACACACATGACCAAACGAAATTACCATCTACTTGAACTCTTCTATATTATACTCGGATCCTTTCTTACGGCCGCTGGGGTTGCCCTTTTCTCTTCCCCTGCAAGAATTGCAAGCGGTGGAGTAAGCGGTATCGCAATCATCATCTATCACACCCTTCGATTCGATACCGGTCTCTCTATTTTGGTTCTCTCAGTCCCTCTTTTCTTGCTCGGAGTTGCCATTTTTGGCAAACAATATGGGATGAAATCGCTGCTGGGGACCGTCCTCCTCTCACTCTTCACCTCCCTGATCAATGCATGGGTTGGCTATGACGGACTGCTTGACTATTCAAAGGATCTCTCGGTTTTACTCTCGGCTATCTCAGCCGGTGTGCTGATGGGTTTGGGGGTTGGACTGGTACTGCGAAGTGGAGCAAACACCGGGGGGACAGACATCCTCGCCCAGATTGTTGCACGATTCACCCCCCTCTCCATGGGAACTGCACTCTTTCTGGTTGATGCAATCATCATTGCTTCCAGTGCCTTCATTTTCTCACTCGAGATGGCATTGTATGCAACTATGACGGTCTATATTGTAGGAGTAACAGTCGACAAGGTGGTATTGTCCTTTGGTACCAGATCGGCCAAGACGGTCTTCATTATCAGTGAAAAGAGACAGGTCATCCAAGAAGAGATTCTCAAGGAACTGGGGCATGGAGGAACCATACTCAACGGGCAGGGAATGTTCACGGGCTTTGACCGACCGGTCATCATGACGGTTGTATCAAACAACAAGGTCGGAGAGCTTACCAATATAGTACACCGAGCCGATAGTCAGGCATTCATGGTTGTACAGGAAGCATACAAGGTCCTCGGTGAGGGATTCACCCCCATCGAGGAAGCTGCTTGGGCGGGTTCATCAGACGTCACCCAAAAGAGAAGACGAGTTAAACGCCCCTAGCCTAGAGTTTCCAGAGCTTGTCTGGGTAATACCCCGAAGATACCTTCTTGGCAAGCTCATTCTTCACAATATCCTTATCCTCACTGTATGTCATACCGAACCAGCTCTCCTGGGTGGTATAGAAGCGCATCTTCCCTTCCCCGGTTGTTACAATATTGCTGGCACCATTGGGTAGATAACACTCAGTCTTTTCACTGGTGATATGGTCCTTGATGAAAGCATCCCAGTAGCTGTTGAAGCTTTCAAAAGCAGTGGGTGAGAAACCAAAGAAATTCATGGAAACCCATTCCTTACCGGTAAGCACGATATCACCGGAACTCTGGTGGCTGACCACCTTATCCCCTTCATATCCAATCTTGGTATGCTCTTCCATGCTTGCAAGATAGCCATCCTCAACATTGCAGATAGCACGGCTGACTGTCCCACTCTTACTCATCGTATGGTCGAGGACATACCCAACCATTGCATGTTCTTTACTTCCTGGTTCCAGGTTGGAAAGGTGCTCTGCCAGGATAGCAAAGGACTCCCTGCCATAGTAGTCATCTGCATTGATGACAGCAAAGGGCTCCTTTACCGTATTCTCTGCACAGAGAACTGCATGAATCGTTCCCCACGGCTTTTTCCTGTTTACAGCAAGTCGCTTCTGTTCCTCAGAGAGGAGTGCATCCTGGCTCTGGAAAACATAGGTTGCATCCATATTGTTTGCAATCCGGTCGAACAAGCGTTCCCGGAAATCTTTCTCAATATCCTTACGGATGATAAAGACAACTTTCTCAAAGCCACTGCGGTGTGCATCATAGACACCATAATCCAACAACGTCTCTCCATGGTTTCCTACGCTGTCAATCTGCTTGATGCCGCCATAGCGACTTCCCATACCAGCTGCCATTACCAAAAGTGTTGGTTTCATGCTTTCTCTCCTCAAATCTGTACTCAGATGGTTTCATTCTATCTTCTCTGCCAATGACAGTCAAATGGAAGGTACCAATAGCCCTGGCCCAAGGGGCGGGGTATCTCACCTCGCTTTCCCAGCACTCGCTCGGTAATGGAACCATGGCTTCCGATACTCTCGCTTTGTTGGGGAATGAAGAAACTGTGGTAAAACAGAGAACCATGGAGTATGCTGTGTGCATGAACAATCGAGAATGGTACACAGAAGCAATGCGTTTCTGTCAGTTATCCGCTTCTTGCGCAACCTGTCCGTATCAGTTGCTGACAGGAGCTCTTACCATACCCAGTAGCGATAGCAGACCTTGTTTTTCCTCAAAAGAAGCACTACTTGCATTGGATGCTTGGCTATCTGAGGAACATGCATGCAGTGGTGATGGTGTGGATATGGAAGGTGATGACCACAAGTGGCTTCAAGACCTCCTAAGGCTCCAATTCCATGAGGAAGAGAGTGAAGAGGACGCATTCTTCGACGATGATCTTTTCTAGATTACTTCAATACTCAGCTGAATAGCTGCTGAGTACCATCCAGTTGCGTAGAGGTCGGGATCGAAGTCAGGAATCTCAGCAAGAATATCCCCTGTTTCATAGAGGATTGCATCGTTGTTGCCGTAGGCTCCCCGTACACCCAAATCCTTCTCCATTGCTTGCTGACCAGCTACACTGACGGCGCGTGAGATATTGCTCGATACCCGTACGGTAAAGGGTATCTCTGACGCCTGCCCCTGGGGCAAGGGTTCCCCCTCATCCAAGGTGAATGCAAAACGTTCCTGGTTCCCATCTTCACCAGGGCGGATGGCCAAGCGAAATTTGCTGATGGTGTTATTCGATACCAATGTATACGAGCCAACTCTGATGATACTGTTCCTGCTGGCAGAAAGATTGAAATCCAAGGCTGCATCATTCTGTTCAACACGAAAAATCTCGGTAACCGGCATTCTGCCTTCCACCCTGACACTGGTAAAAGGAAGCGAGGCTGCAGTAAGGACTGCCCCTTCCAAAAGAAGGAAAAACAGGATGGGAAGAATGAACTTTAGACGGCGTTTCATCCGATTTCGTTTCATCATACAGAAAGTGTAATAAGGCAAGTAACCCATGTCAAGAGTAATGATAATTCTTTTTCTATTACCGTAATCATCTTTCAGGAAATGTTATATTATTCCTTTTATATAAACAATATACTAATATATCATCTCATGTCATACGATTTCCAAGACCTGCTATTGACACGTTCCTTTCCTCTGCCGTAGGATACGAATGAATGGGCTCGTAGCTCAGCTGGATAGAGCGTCTCCCTCCGGAGGAGAAGGCCGTGCGTTCGAATCGCGCCGGGCTCATCATGAAAGGAAGTCATCATGGCTTCCTTTCCTTGTATTTGACTGCCTGATGCAATCGAATATCCCTACTGCTCGAACCAATCCTGATCTCATAGGGACCGTCATCACTGACGAACCTCCAGGTATCGATATCCCACCGGGAGAAATCTTCTGGAGAGACTGAGAACTCAATCGTTGCCGTCTCTCCAGCATTGAGATACACCTTCTTGAACCCCTTCAGCTCCTGCTTCGGTCGATAGATCTTTGCAGTCAAAGGATGTATGTAAAGCTGCACAACCTCTGCACCAGAAACATCAGATATATTGGCAAGAGAGAAAGAAACTAAGTAATTTCCTTCTTCCTGCTCAACCACCATCATATTATCATAGGAAAAGGCAGCGTAACTCAGCCCATGACCGAAGCAGTACAGAGGATCGGGCCCTTCACTGTCAAACTGGCGATACCCTACCATGAGGTTCTCCGTATAATCCGATGGGCTTACCTGGCGAATATTGGGATCTCCCTGTCCCTTCTGTATTCTCGCAAGGGAGAATGCAGCATAATCCTTGGGATAGTTACGCATTGAGCGGTAGTCCAAGAGCGAGGAGGCAATGGAAAAAGGAAGCTTTGCTGATGGAGAGACATTCCCAAAGAGAATATCGTATAGAGCCTCTGCTGTTGCTGAACCCAAATAGGAAGTCCAGAGAATTGCCGAGTCCTTGTCAGCAAAAGCGGTAAGACGAAACGCCCCCCTCCCTGCCTAAAAAATT
>NZ_JAEKNT010000525.1 GCF_016406725.1 Sphaerochaeta sp. S2
ACGTTGTCCTTTGGGTCAAGTACAATTGCTTTGGATTCCAAACGAATCACTCCTCTGCTTCAGTATTCGCTCTATCGTAGAGGAAAATGCGTATTGAGAAAAGTATAGAGGGTCGATTTTACTATCTCTAACCAAGAAAGGGAAATTTCGGGTATTTCTCTTTCAACAATGAGATGATCAAGGAGCAGACTACCCTTGCCCCTTTTTCATTCAGATGGGTATCGTCAGCAACACCCTCCGGATAGTTTGGGTGTTCGCCTGCCTTGAGGTGGAGAAACAACTCCTTGGAATATTCGTCTCCCATCTGATCAAGCAGGGAGAATGTTGTCTTATGCATATCAATACAGGCATAGCCCCTTGCCTGGCAGAGGGAGAGCATCGCGTGTGGGTACTCACCATGGGTGTGCTCAAGGCTACCATCTGGGAGGAACTTTCTTCGAGCAATAGGGGTAAGGAAAACAGGGGTTGCGCGCTTTGAATGCACCGACTCAGCCATACAGGCAAGATTACCCTGAAAGGTGGACCAAGGCTCGGTGTATCGTTCCTTGTCCTTCTTGCTGTCATTATGACCAAACTGGATGAATACAAAATCCCCCGCTTCCAACACTCCAAGGCATCGGTCAAAGACTCCTTCCTCAAGGAAGGACTTGGTACTCCGTCCATTCAGGGCGAGATTGGTCACACCCCAGGAAGAGTCGATATAGCTCTCAATGTACATTCCCCACCCAGTTTCAGGACGTTTGTCATCCTCCTTGGGGGCACAGGTGGAATCTCCCAGGAGAAATAGTGTCTTCATGATTGCTTTTCCTCTTCCTCTTTTCCCCAACCATAGAGCATGTCTTCACTGGACACCTTTTCCTGGACAGGTTGCTTAGTAGCTGGTGTATGATGCTTGAGAAGTCCAAGAATCCCAAAAATCGCTAAGACCGCTGCTACCAGGTAGACAGCAATCAAGATAATAATATCGCGCATCTTATCTTCCCTCGCTCTTTCGTTGCCAATAAGAGATGGCAAGTTGGGTACGGTCACGCAATCCCAACTTCTCCAACATCACAGATATACAGTTTCGAACCGTTCCCTCACTTAAACAAAGCCTATCGGCAATTTCCTTGTTGCTAAGCCCTTGGGCAACTTGCAAAAGCACCTCGTTCTCCCGATTACTGAGAGAGGAGAACATCTGTTGCTCTGAGAACTGCTTAAGAGCCTGCTCGCTGATCACAGGCAACCCCTGATATACTGCCTTGATCGTCATGATCTGCTTCTCAGTCTCATCACTCTTCAGGAGGAACCCACTGGCGCCTGCTTCCAGACAACGGTGAAGCGTCCGATAGTCTGCAAAGGTGGTAAGCATCAATATCTTGACCTTCGGGTACTTGGTTCGGATCCTCTGTGCTGCCTCGATACCATCCATTACCGGCATCTGGATATCAAGTAAGATTACATCAACCTGGGTATGCTCAAGGAAAGAGAGTGCTTCTGCCCCATGGGAAAGGGCTCCTACAATCTGCAGCTGGGCATCACCAGAGAGCAAAATCTCCAAGCTCTCCAGTACCAATGCATCATCATCGACCAACAGAATTCTCATAACCCCATCTCTCCCCTGACCGGAATGGATATCAGCAACTTGAACTGTTCTCCTTTCTGAATCGACATACTTCCTCCGAGGCGTTCCACCCTCCGTCTCAAATAGCGTAGTCCATTTCCTGTACTTGAGCTCTTCTGTCCCATAATCCCATCATTCTCCATGGTGAGTTGCACCAGGGTACTGTTGCAATCGAGGGAGGCGGAAACCTTCGTTGGATTTGCATGCTTTGCCACATTGGTAAGCGCTTCCTTGATTGCAGAATGCAGTATCTGTTGTAATGCAGGGGGAACGAGGGCAACATCCCCACGAATCGTATACTGGACTGGGTAGACAAACTCCTCAAAGAGCCTGGCAATGGATCGCTCTACTTGCTTTTCATCCGGTTCCAGTTGCCTGACCGCAAGCTTGAGTTGCGCCAATGCAGAGGAGAGTCGCTGCTCAATCTTCTCTTGGCTCACTTTAGCCTTCTCAACATCACCCCGCTCAAGGAGCATATCGAGGGCTTTAACACTCAGATGGGCTGCAGTCAACTCATGCCCCAAGCTGTCATGCAGGATCTGGGCAATTTGCTCCCGCTCCTGAAGACGGGAGAGATACTGGGCATCGGCATAATCCAAGAGTAGGTGCTCAGTCTCTGCTTCCAGATGGTGGGTTCTCATCCGATACTCGTCAGCTTCTTTTATCAGTTGCATCCGCTCCAGCTCCCATACTCCCACGAGGGCTCCAAGGAGCAGTGAGAAGAGCGGTACAAGCAGCTCAAGCCCCTGAAGGACTACTACCAAATATACTGCAAAGGGAATACAGAAAAGCAAATTCCTATGTGATGCAAAATAGAAAAGATAGAGCGAGAGCAAGAGGGTTGCCTCAGGCAAGGAGAGAGAGAGTATCGTCAATAAGGAGGCATCAATGAGCATCCAAGCAGGAGAAAACGAGAATCGCCATCGAAGCATCAGCGAGAAGACTACCAAGAGGAAGACCAGAAGCAAGGGAGGATCCATCATGCGGTAGCGCAAGAAGAACACGAGGAAAAACAATACACCCAAGACAAACCGAAATAGGTGCTTGCTCTCTATGCTTATTCTTCTACCCACTAGTCCCTAAAGCCTCCTTCTACTTCCTACCAAGAGAAATATCCCTGCAAATATCAAGAGTATCACAACAGCGAGCAGCAGAGAAGCACCAGCTTGCTCATTGAGGGCTTCTAGGCCATGGGCAAGCCAGTAGGTAGGCAGCACTCGGACCATTCGTTGCATGGCAGGAGGAAGGAAGCGAAGAGGAAAGGTAAGTCCACTGACAAGGCAGAGAATAGAACCTACCCCACTGAAAAGGGCAAAACTCGTAGTATAGGAGCGAAACATGGTATTCCACGCCAAAGAGAATGAAAGGGTCATGACGCTGTAGGAACAATAGAGGATGAAGAGCAACAAGTAATTGGTTGTATTACTCCCATGTACGATGAGCGAGGCAATGATGAGCACCAAGCTTTGGGTAATCAGCAACAGAGAACCGGCTGCTAGATGACTGGTGAGATAGTGTGCATGACTGATGGGAGAAGAAGCAATTCTCACCAACACTCCCCGCATCCTGTCTTCAGCAACGGTACGTACCAAGAGGAATGCTGAGTAGAAGTTAAGCAACCCAAAAAGACTGAAAGACATCGGCAAGGAACCAGGCATGCTGGGGACCAGAAGGAGAACCAGAGGGAAGAGCAACAGCAAGGGAAGTGTTAATCTCTGACGAAGATTCTCCCTTAGGGCGAAGGTTAAAATACTCATCTGCTTATCCTCCTTACCAAAGGTTTGAGACAGAAAAACAATAACACAATCAGGATAACCAATACAGCGAAGCAGATAAGAAAGAGCCTATGCTGCCCCTCCATAACTGCCAAACTTGCAGTATTTGCCAGACCCATCGGGGTTCCATATAAACGGAGTATACGGAAGAACTCCGTCTGGGGAAGCGGGAAATAGAGCCCAACTGTCATGGGCACAATCGAGCCATAGATGGTGGTAACCATATTCGCAGTCTTGACCCCACCGGTAAGTAACAACAGTACCGTTCCAAGGAGTTGGTTGAAGACCACAGAGACCAATAAAACCAGCAAAACCAAGGGGAGAGAGGGGAATGAAGCCCCAAGGATGATACTGGAGAATACAAGCAGGATGGAAGTCTGCAAGAAACTCAGTACTGTGGAGCTGACAAGGATGGAGAGTATGATGGACCGTATATCGACTGGGGAAGAGAAGATCCTGTCATGCATCGGAGAGTAGAGATCCTCAGCCAGTGTTTCAAAACTAATTGCCGATCCATAGATCTGGAAGGTCAAGGCAAACCCAATTGCCAATGCCGTTATACGTGATTGCCCTCCCATGCCCATCCCGGTCTCGATGCTGATATTCTTATAGAGGTAGTCGAAAAAGAAAATCAGTATCAGAGGGAAGAGAATCAGGACGGCATGTCCTACAAGGTCTCGGCTGCTGCGTTTCAATTGGAAGGCAATCATGACTGGACCTCATCACGTAGTTGCTTGCCTGTAAGCGTCAAGAAGACATCCTCAAGATCGGGTTGTTTGGTGTTTATGGTTACCAGGCCCTGCTCACTGAGGATCAGGACAACCTTGTCCAGTACAGGAATGCCACCTGGCACAACAATCCTGTAGCGGGTTCCCTCCAGAGCTACCTCTTTTACATCAGGCAAACGTAAGAGCTGTTGCTTCTTCTCCTCGCTTGCAATGCGGACCTCAACTTCTATGAAGTGATCACCCTGGATCCGGGCAATCAACTCAGGGAGCGTACCCTGGGCAATCATATGACCACTGTCCATGATATAGATACGTGAGGCTACCGCTTCCACTTCCTCAATATAGTGCGAGGTGTAGATAATGGTGCTGCCTTCCCTGGCAAGTTGTTTGACAAAGCTGAGAATGAAAGAACGTGACTGGGGATCGATACCAACTGTCGGTTCATCCATGATGATCAGGCTTGGACGGTGCATCAAGGCACAACCAATATTGAGCCTACGCTTCATTCCACCACTATAGTGCTTGGGTTTGTCATCAAGCCGGCCTTCCAGTCCGATTACCTGGGCTACCTCTTCAATACGTCTTGCAATGGATTGCTTATCCATCCCATAGAGTGACGCGAAAAAGGCGAGATTGTCTCTGCCGCTCATCTGCTCGTAAATGGTAATTTCCTGGGTAACATACCCGATATTGCGCCGGATTTCCCGGTTTTTCCCGTCTTGTTTTTGTGAGAAAACCGTAATTGATCCCTCATCTATGGGAATTAAGCCGATGATGGAGCGGATGCACGTAGTTTTACCCGCTCCATTGGGTCCAAGCAGGCCCACGACCTCACCCTCTTCCACCTGCATGGAACAACAATCCAGAGCAAGGGTAGACCCAAACCGTTTAATGACTTCATCAACCTGTAACAGCATAATTTTATACCTCTTGCTCGAGTATACAGGTAGGAGGCGCTTACTGTTCAGTGACAAATGTCACAATATGTATTACTTTACCAAGACATTCGGTTCAATGGTCACTTCTGTTTTCATCGAATTGGAGATAAGGCAGTACTTCTCCGCTTTTTCAAGCATCGTAATGGTCTTCTCTTTTAGCTTTTCATCAGCAATGACCACCGTTGGCTTGATGTGAATACGGGTCATGAGAAAACCCTTCTCGGCCTTTTCCATGGTCCCAGAAGCTTCACTCTTATAGCTCAAGAATGCAAGCTTGGTTTTCTCTGCAAGGGAGAGAAAGGTGGTCATCAAGCAGATCTCTGCAGCAGCGGTGTAGAGATGCTCAGGTGACCATATTCCTTCATGGCCTCCTGGAAAATTTGCAGGTGTTGCAACTTCAATGGTGGGCAATGTAGGTGATGAGAGAGCTGCCCGTCTCTCTTTTGTCCACTCAACGTGGGTTGTATAGGTATGACTATCGCTCATGATTGACTCCTTTTAATAGAAACCAAATATACTCAGAGATCAGTATATCGGCTACTGGGAATAAACAGTGTAACAACCACTACATCTCATATCGCAAATATCCTTAAGGAGAGAAAGAAAATGAACTGTATCACAACTATGATTGTAGGGACCTTGCTTGCACTCTGCAAGCTATTCCTGAAATACAGATAGGAGAAGAGGAATGCTATCACGAACCAAGCTATATAGTTCTGCAAGGGAATAGGTCCGGCTGTCCAATTCCAGTAATCAAATGCAATGGCAACCGGCTCCATGACATAATCAAACAAAACGGTCAGGGAAGCGGTAATCAGAGCAGCTAGGGCATTGTTCGTGACTTTCTGTCTAAGTACATCTGCAATTCCCAGGATGATGATGGTCCAGTTTATCCCGATAAGCAGCGGAACGCCAAGCAACTTCAGGCCAAGGGTATCCCCATAGGTATAGGCCCCAAAGATAAGCGAGGTAGCCACCCCCACGATCTCAAGGAACAGTGTGACAAGAAAGGTAACAGAAGCCCATGATAAGAGAGGATTGTTCTTCTCTCGTATATCAAAAAAGAAACCAATAACCGAGGTTAACAGAATTGAGTATGGGGTTAAAACCAACATGAGAGGAAGCGTAGCATCGCCGATGTGGGAAAGCGTACCCACAAGATAGAATGGAACCAGGAGATAGATGATCAGACGTTCTTCTTTCCTTAGATGGGACATGGCAGGGCTACTCCTAGCATATGGGCAACTCCCTTTCGCAAGATCCTACTTTTCGGCGGTTTGACTTGTCTTTCAAAGACAACGAGCGGGTCCTTGGCTATTTGGCTGGCGGTCCAGCAATACATATCTGCGGCAGTCATGATAGGAATCCTGTATCGGCGTGGAATATAGGCATAGCCTTCTTCTGCTTCTCTCTGCCACCCTTGATATCGCTCAATCTCTCTTCTGATAAAGGCAGAGAAAGCCTCAGGATTCTTTTTTGCTTCCTCCTCCTTCAGCGATACGAGAGAGGTATCCAATAAGGGAAGATATCGTCTTCCAAGTTCATTGTCCTCTGCAATATCACGGATGAAGTTTATATACTGCATCGCACGGCCAAGCATGGCTGCATAAGGAAAGGAAGCTTCATCCAGATCCATGATCCGTGCCATGAACAGGCCGATCACCTCTGCTGAACCATAGATATAGGTCAGTACATCCTCAAGCGTTTCACAGGTTGATTCACTCAGATCGTGTTCCATGGAATCAAGGAAGGCTTCAGTCCAGGAAGGGTCGAATCTTTTTCGTTTCTGTACTCGATAAAGGCATCAATGACTTCATCCCCACAGGGTTCACCACTGGAAAAAGACTTTGTGTAAAGAGAGCGGAAATGATGAAACTGCTGAGGATCCACCGGTTGGTCATCCACCAGGTTATCCGCTACACGAACAAACCCATAGAGCGCATAGACGTCCCTACGAACTTGCGGAGGGAAGAAGCGGGAGCTGAAGTAATAGGTATTACTTCCGTTCCTAAAGATATGTTCATGTCGGTCAGCTACCATAGGTTTCCTGAATTTCCTTTGCAATCAGTTCACTGGCGATAAGCACCATGG
>NZ_JAEKNT010000526.1 GCF_016406725.1 Sphaerochaeta sp. S2
AAGCAGGGCAGCTTAGCAGTGGGTACAATGCATCATTGATGCTTGCTGCCTTGGGAGAACTTCAGGCGTCTGTAGATCTTATGAACGCTGTGTACAACTCAACAGGTGATAAGCGCGCCCATGATACGCTCCTGATCCTGCAGCAAGCATTAAGCCAGGACCAGCTTGCCAAGAGGCAGATAAGCGGGGACTCGGTGGATGATGGACAGGGTGTAACGATGACTCAATATATGGTAATGGAGTAGCAATTGAAAGCAATACAATCCTCTCTGATTCTAATTTATACGGGTGATGGGAAGGGCAAGACCTCTTCTGCGATGGGACAGTTGATTCGTGCCTTGGGTCACGGTGCACGTTGTGCAGTTGCCCAGTTCATCAAGAAGGACCCCGCTCTTCTTGATAGCGGTGAGTACCGCATCCTCAAGCAGCTTGAGGTACCTTGGAAACAGTTTGGTGCTGGGTTTTCCTGGGAAGGGGACAACAATGCAAAGAATGCTGAGTTGGCAAAGAAAGGATGGCAGCAGGTGAAGCGTTGGATTTCTTCCGCTTCCTATGATCTGATTGTCCTAGACGAATTCACCTACACGCTTTCCCTTGGATACCTTGACTGTGAGGAAGTCTGTCACTGGCTTGCAGACCATAAGAACAAGGAAGGGTTCCCCCATATTGTCATCACGGGGAGAAATGCTCCACCCCAATTGATATCTGTCGCAGACATGGTCAGTGAACTGACTGAGATAAAGCATCATCTCTCTGGTGCAAAGCGCTCTGCACAACCAATGATTGAATTTTAGCCACTGTTTGATAGCCTAATTCTTTGCAATGCTCCTTTTATCCTTTCACATTTTCAAGATTCCGGATATAATCACGGCAAGGAGTTTTGTCTATGGGTATCTGTGATATGCACTGCCATCTTCTGCCTGAGATTGACGATGGCTACCTCTCACGAGAACAGTTCATCCGTATGCTGAATCTCTATCAGCTCTCAGGCGTCACAGCAATAGCATTTACTCCCCATATCTACAATCCGTATGTGACAACAAACGTTTCAAAGCTGAGAGAGACCTACGAGTGGGCAAAGAAAGAATCCCAGGCCTTGGGAATAAAGACCTACTTGGGCAGTGAACTCTATGTTGGTGAGCAGGAGACCCTCAAGACTGTTCCCATCGATGGGAGGTTTGCGTTGGTGGAGTTCGGGCTCTCCCTGCCACCACCCAGATTGTTGGAACGGTTGCAGCAACTTACTGAGATGCATTATCGTCCACTCATAGCGCATGTTGAACGGTATCTTTGGTTGAACCCAAAGAGTGCAATGTTGCAACGTTTGCGCTCTCTCGGTTGTTTACTACAGACAAACGTTGAAGCTGTGGAGAGCGGACTTTCGCTTCCCTATTTGGAACTTGGCTTGATTGATGTGATCGCCACCGACAATCATGGCGATGAAACCCTTCCGGCCCGTTTGATGGATGCAATTGAGAAATGGCCATCAGTGGGACGGAGTATGCAAAATCTTTGGTGAATCCACCTATGGGTATGAGGAGGTAGCGTATGCTGCTGGATATGACTATTGCGAACTTCAAGTCCGTAAAGTCTGCGCAAACCATTTCTTTTGAAGCTGTCAGGGATAATAGGTTCCCTGAGTCAAAAGTTGTCGAAGTCACTGAGAAACTGAAGCTTATCAAGACAGCAGCCATTGTAGGTCCCAATGGAGCTGGAAAGAGCACTTTTGTACGTGCGCTTGAAGCGTTGAAAGGTATTGTATGTGCTGCAGAAGAGACGGAGAACCCTCTCCAGATTCTCAGTGGTACATCATTCGCCTATTCCGAGGAAAAGGGACAGCCAGCAACCATTATCATCAGAGTACTGGTAGACCGTGATGAAGAGAGTGGCGAGCCAACCATTGCTCAGTATACCTTGGTCAGCGACCGGGAAAAGATTTTCGAGGAATCCCTCTATCATCTCATTGGTCGTTCAAAAAGAATGATGTTTGAAAGGAAGGTTGATGAGAACAGTATCCTCCTCGATGATCAAGAACTGACCTACAAGTATCGCTGGGGCAAGATGTATCGTGGAGATAAGAAGCGATTGGTTGGGAAGGTTGACGAGAAGCACTCATTCCTGGGGGCTTCTGCCCAGAAGGGCAGTGATACCACCTCTTTGCTCTATGCCTGGTTGAGTGACAGCCTGCATCTGCTTCCCATGGGTGTTTCAAACATCAGTGAGAAATATCTCATTAACCGTTTGACTGAACATCCTGAGTGGGTCCAGCAGTTGATCAACTTCCTTTGGAGTGTTGATATCACTGATATTCGTGACATCAGGGTCAAGGATGAGAGAATCATCTTTGTCCATACCAACGTAACACAACACTATGCCTCCTATTTCTCTTTGGAGAGTTTGAGTCTCAGACGCCTGTGTCTTATGGGTGTAGCCTTTTTTGATGCCTTCACCCGGAACCAGACACTGGTGATCGATGACTTCGGCATGCTGTTGCATCCTGATGTTCTCTGTCACGTTGTGGAAATATTTGAGGCAAGCAACCTGGGCTATGGTTCCCAGATGCTTGTGGTTGATTGCAATCCCTCCCTGCTCAAGCCGGGATTGCTCAGGCGTGATGGTGTCTACTTTGCTGAGAAAAACAGTGAGAGTGCCACCGTATACTTCAGTCTGGCCAATTTCAAGTATTCAAGAAGCAAGGACAAGACGCAGAGTCAGTACATGAATGGAGCATTCGGAGCTCTTCCGATTCTCTCGGAGTTCTCTTTTGTGGACACAAGCAAGGATAAGGAGGAGTAATAATGGCACGAAAACGCATATCCCAAAAACCACGCAGGACCGTACTGGTGGTGACAGCAACCGAGGCAGAAGCCCTCTACTTTTCCCAAATGCGCAAGGACTGCCGTTATGCAAATATGACGGTGGTATGGGAACCTGATTACAAGGATCTTGCCCACTTGATCACCTTGGCCGGGCAGATGCGGAACAAGGAGAAGTACAGCAGTGTATGGTTGGTCTTCGGTTTTGCAGACCTGAATGTCTCTGTACAGGACGTAAAGAAAGCAATGCCCCTTGCAGAGAAGAAAAAGGTTCGTCTGGCTTGGAACAATCCATCCCTGCCTCTTTGGTATCTACTTCACTTGCAGACTCCAAAGGGCTTCGTGAATGATCCTGCTCTGATCGAGAGCGCACTCTCCAAGCAATTTCCTGGCTTCAGAGGTGATGCCTCCTATCTTTTGGATGAAGGACTTGACCTGCATCTCAAACTTTATTCAGCGAAGTCGAAGGCTGCCGTGAATGCATCTTCCTATAATGCACTCACAACATCGCAGGTGGGGTTGGCCCCAACCAACATGGTGGCATTGTTGAATGATATCACCGATATTTGCGGGTTGGCTGATCTGACACACAATCAGAAGCGCCTGGGCCTGAACAAGAATAAAGGATAGGAGAGTGAGCGGAATCCTGCTACTGGTCTACATGCTTGCGTTCGGTCTAGGGTGTATGACATTGGCCTTGGCCATTGTGTATCGTCTTGCGAACGCAAAGCGATGGGCAACCTATTTTATTATCTGTCATGCATCCCTTCTGGGATGTATGATGCTCTTGGCACTACAGGTGCTCAGCCAAATGTTCCTCAGTGGAGTTGCCTATACGGTAGTTTCGATCATCATCACTTCAGTGTTTCTTGCTGATCTTGCCTTCCTTATCGTCTTTATCCCGTACTTCACAACCTGGGTGATAGCTCATCCGTGGAGAAATCCATACAAAGGATTGTTTTTTTCCCTTGCTGCCATCTACCTTGGATTGGGAATTGCACGGGAGATTACGGGAAAGATGGTATTGGACCAGGCGATGCTTTTTGTGTTTGTTTTCGTCATGGGCTTCAGCTTGATAGTCATGATGCGGAACATCAAGACGATTGAGAACAAGACCGCCAGAGCTTCAGCGCTTGCCATCATTATCGTGAGTGCTTCAATGGTTCCGGCAATTCTGTTGGCTCTCTTCTTTCCTGCGCTTAAGCCCTTTCTTTTTGGTGTGTACTTCCTTGCACTTTCCATCACGATCATGACATTCCTGTTCATCACATTCGTAAGGATTGGCCGTGATGATGGAAATCAGAAGCCAAAGACTGAATTGAGCCTTGGTGATCTTGAGGAGTATCATATAACGGAGAGAGAATTCTCGGTCATACAGTTGATCAGCAGAGGTCTGACCAATAAGGAGATTGCCAGTGAGCTGGGGATCAGCGCAAATACGGTGAACAACCACGTGGCAAACATCTATGGGAAGACCCAGGTCAGGAGCCGCATCGACTTATTGAACCTTTTGAAACAGAGTTGGTAGGAGGAAGCTTTATGCATATAACCTATGAAATACCCGATTTTTCAGCAAAGCACTATCAGGACCAGTCTCCAGTGAGAAAAAGTGCCAGGGCATGGGCAATGGTCCATGACGAGATAGCAGAGCAGGCTGTGTTGCTCTGTCATGGATACACTGGATATCCTGGGGAGCTGATCAGGCCAGGTATTGATCTCTTTGAGAAGGGGTATGATGTCTATTGTCCCCGTTACCCGGGTCATGGTACAAGCAACAAGGATTTTCTTTCTTCCAAGGCAGAGGATTGGATTGGAACTGCGTATGATGCCTATGCTCATCTTTCCAGTAGGTATGAGAAGGTTTCTGTGGTTGGTCACTCCATGGGCGGAGCCATCGCCACCATTATTGCTGATGCATTTTCTGCCGATACGTTGGTTTTGCTTGCTCCGGCTCTGGTGATTCCTGCAATCCCGAGGAAGACCATTTGGTTGCTGAAGCATTTTATCAAGAAACGCAAAGTCTCTTGGCAGGGTGATCCAGAATACCACTTCTACTATGAGGGAGATCCCGATGACGATGCATATCTGGGATCACAGTATTGGTCATATCAGTTTCCATCAGGAATTTGGGAGTTGGAACGGGTTCGAAAGCAAGCGGTTGCCTGCATCGATCACCTAGGATCGGATACATTGGCTATCAGCGGGGGAAAGGATCCCACCATTCCCCAGGAAGCCTGCATTCTGGTAACCAGCAAGAGCAAGGGTATAAACAAACATCTACACATTGAGGATATTGGACATCTCATGCCTTACGACAAGAATCAGAAGGCGCAGGATAGGGCAATGGCTGCGGTGGTTTCCTGGATTGAAGGAGAACGTTAGGAACGTTTGAATCGTTGGCTATATTCGTAGACTGCAGCAATCTTGTCGCTGAGACTTACGATGAAACTCTCCCGATATCTGGGAAGAGAGAGGGTCTTTGGGAACATATGCTTGACGATGATGTCAGCTTCCTTTGCATTCACTGTGAAGTACTTCTGTGCATTCTCCAAAGCGATATAAGGGTGTTCTTTTCCGTGTGATGAACGCTTCTCATCCTGGCTCTTTCGTTCCCTCCAGTCATAGAGGAAGAAGTCATGGAGCAATCCTCCCCGTGCTGCAGCGTGATAGTCCAAGCCTAAAGCCTTGCTGATACGGTATGAGATGTAGCTTACCCTGGTGACATGGTCATAGATATGACCTGCATGATGATGATACTCTTTCAGTTTGAGGAACTCCTCATGGGCAAGAATATCACTTACCAGCAGTTCATGCTCGCGAAGATAACGTGGTCTGCAGGTTCGTCGGATGTTGTAGGCGAGTAGAAAACTGATAAGGGAAAAGAGCAGGAACAACAGTTCAGTTGGGAAGCTGGAGAACTGATTGAATGGGCTGAGATATTTTGAAGTGTATAACGTGGTAAATAGGGTAATAGGCAACCTAAACAGGTTTGTGAGGGAGGTATTTCCCCCTGCAAAAAAGGCTGGTATTGTTGGGTTGATCAGTATTGTGTTCCTCCGTTCAATTGAGTGTACCGTATCGAAATACACCAAGAAGGTCAACAGGAAAGCCCACTATTGGGACACGTGTCTAAATACTGGACTCCTGTCCTGTCATCTGTGTTGCTATAATCTCTGATTTACGGTACAACAGTAGCATTGAGAGGAGTGTATCCTGATGGAAGTACGAGTACGCTATGCACCTTCTCCGACCGGTTTGCAACATATCGGTGGGGTAAGGACCGCATTATTCAACTATTTCTTTGCCCGTGCAAACGGAGGCAAGTTCATTTTACGTGTGGAAGACACCGATCGTGAGCGATACAGTGATGAGTCCTTGCAGGACTTATATGACACGCTCGAGTGGTTGGGTGTTACATGGGATGAGGGTCCCGTGGTCGGCGGAGATTATGGTCCCTATATCCAAAGCGAGCGTTTCGACCTGTACAAGCAGTATGCTGAGAAGCTGGTAGATGAAGGCAAGGCCTATTACTGCTACTGTACTCCCCAGCGGTTGGAAGCCTTGCGTGAACAACAACAGAAAGAGAAGAGCAAGCAGCAGGGATATGACCGCCATTGCCGTAATCTTACCGCCGAACAGCGTAAGGCGTATGAGGATGAAGGCATCAAACCCGTCATTCGTTTGAAGGTGCCCTCTGAGGGCAAGACAACCTTCCACGATGTGCTCATGGGAGATATATCTAGAAAGAACAAGGATGTCAGTCCTGATCCTGTACTGCTCAAGAGTGACGGATTTCCCACCTACCATCTGGCAAACGTCATTGATGACCACATGATGGGTATTACGCATATCATGAGGGCACAAGAGTGGATTCCCTCAGGTCCTCTGCACATCATTCTCTATGAAGCTTTTGGTTGGGAGCCTCCCTTGTATTGCCATCTGCCGATGGTTATGGGCAAGGACGGACAGAAGCTCAGCAAGCGTCACGGCTCGACAGCTGTGAGGGAGTTCCGAGAGAAGGGATACCTCCCTGAGGCCTTGATGAACTATGTGAGCATGGTAGGATGGTCCTACGATGGACAGAGGGAGTTTTTCAGCAAGGAAGAACTTGAACAACTCTTCACTCTGGAGAAGATAAACAAGGCTCCTGGGATATTTGACTACAAGAAACTTGATTGGTTCAATGGACAGTATATCCGTCAGAAAGGGGATGAAGAGCTCTTGGGGATGTTGCTTCCCTACATGGAGAAAGCTGGATTTGTCACGCTTCCCCTACAGGAACATGTGAAGCGCGACATGCTTGCTCTCACTGTAGTGAGCAAGGAGCGGCTGAAGGTACTCAGTGACATTGTAGATCTGAGTAGGTTCCTCTTTGAGACACCCACCTATGAGGATGTGAATTTGTTCGCTGCCAAAAAGGTGGACCTGGCTACTGCAACCCTTGCCTTGGAGAGAGCTTATACAAAGCTTAAGGAAGGGTTTGAAACAGGCAAGGAGCAAGAGGAAATTGAAGCGGATATTGCTTCCCTGGCCGATGAAATGGATATCAAGGTGAACGGGGTATTCATGCCCCTGAGGGTTGCCCTCACCGGTAGTACGGTTAGCCTTCCATTGTTTGACTCGATCAAACTATTGGGCCAGGAAGAGACATATAAAAGAATTGAAACAGCGTTGGACGTGCTGAAGAGAGAGGTATAAGCAAATGGCAGAAGTAACGATGGATAAGATTGTCTCCTTATGTAAGCGACGTGGATTTATTTTTCAGTCAAGTGAAATTTATGGTGGCTTGAATGGCGCTTATGACTACGGGCCACTGGGAGTTCAGCTGAAAAACAATATCCGCGATTTCTGGTGGAAAGAGATGACCCAGATCCATGATGATATCGTAGGATTGGATGCCTCCATCCTCATGCACCCCCGAGTCTGGGAAGCGAGTGGGCATGTGTCCAACTTCAGTGACCCCATGGTTGACTGCAAGCAGTGCAAGTCTCGATTCCGTGCCGATCAGATTGATCTCGGCGGCGCTTGTCCTACCTGTGGTACCCGCGATAGTTTTACTGAACCAAGGAATTTCAACCTGATGTTTGCGACTCACATTGGCGCAAATCTGGACGGAGGTTCCACAATCTACCTTCGGCCTGAGACTGCACAGGGAATCTATGCAGATTTCAAGAATGTGGTATCCTCAAGCCGTGTGAAGGTTCCCTTCGGAATTGCACAGGTAGGCAAGTCCTTCAGAAACGAAATCACCACGAAGAATTTCATCTTCCGTTCTTGCGAATTCGAGCAGATGGAGATGCAATGGTTCTGCAAACCCGGGACCGATGAGGAATGGTTCGGCTATTGGCGTGAACAGCGGATGGCTTTCTATCATAAGATGGGTATCAAGCCAAGCAGCCTCAGGTGGCATCAGCATGGCCCAGACGAATTGGCATTCTATGCAAAGGATGCCTATGATATTCAGTTCCTCTTCCCCATGGGCTGGCAGGAGCTTGAAGGTGTCCATAACCGGACCGATTACGACCTTGGACAGCATCAGGAGTTCAGTGGAAAAGATCTCACCTATCTCGACCCTGAGAATAACCAGCGCTATATCCCTTATGTTGTGGAAACCTCGGCTGGCTTGACCCGTAATGTATTGATGGCACTGAGTGATGCATATGAGGAAGAGACATTGGAGGGTGGGGATGTCAGGACGGTGCTGCACTTCCATCCGAACATTGCTCCTGTAACTGTTGCGGTCCTTCCTCTGGTCAAGAAGGACGGAATTGCGGAATTTGCATCCAAGCTTGAAAAGGAACTGAGAGATGACTTCTCAACCTTCTTTGATGTCAGTGGCGCTATCGGGCGTAGATATCGAAGAATGGATGAGATCGGCACCCCGTACTGTGTTACCGTTGATTACCAGACTCTGGAAGACAATACGGTCACCCTTCGATACAGGGACAGTATGGAACAAAGCAGGGTAAGCATCTCGGATTTGGTTGCCACAATCAAGGAAGCAAACAAAGCATACAAGCGAGTGGAGTAGTACAATGAATAAAGCATTACAGACCCTGATCGATCGAGGGTTCGTCAAAGCATGTACCGATTATGATGCGCTCAGTGACCTGATGGATGCAGGCCCTGTAACGTTCTATGTAGGTGCAGATCCAACCGGCAAGAGCCTTCATATCGGTCATATGGTGCCGTTCTTTGCCATGCACCATCTGCAGAACGCAGGGCATAATCCAATCGCACTTGTCGGTGGTGGCACTGCCATGATCGGGGACCCCTCAGGAAAGACCGAGATGCGAAGGATGCTCACTGTTGAGCAGATCCAGAAGAACTGTGCCTCCATCAAGGAACAGCTGGGTACCGTTGTTGACTTTAGCGAGCAGCCGGAGGGTGGAAAAGGAAAAGCTGTTGCATTGAATAATGCAGACTGGCTCAATGGATTGAATTATATCACCTTCCTCCGTGAGATCGGAAAGCATTTCTCGGTGAACAGGATGCTCACCTTTGAATCATACAAGCAGCGTCTCGAGCGTGGACTTTCCTTCATTGAGTTTAACTATCAGCTTCTGCAGTCCTACGATTTCCATATCCTCAATCGTGATCATGGCTGCCGCCTTCAGATTGGAGGTGATGATCAGTGGGGGAATATTGTCAGTGGTATCGAGTTGATCAGAAAACTTGGTGGTCCTGAATGCTATGGTTTGACATTCAACTTGATCACCCGATCTGATGGACACAAGATGGGCAAGAGTGAGAAGGGTGCGGTTTTCCTCGACCCCGAACTCTTCAGCGCCTATGATTTCTACCAGTACTGGAGAAATGTCAACGATGCAGATGTGGTAAGGTTCCTTAAGCTCTTTACCTTCCTCTCTCTTGAGGAGATTGCCCAGTATGAGGGCGAGAACGTCAACATCAACGATGCAAAAGACCGTCTTGCCTATGAACAGACAAAGATCATTCACGGGGAAGAGGAAGCCGAAAAGGCCCGAACAGCAGCGAAGGCAATGTTCAATGGAGCCAACCTGGGCATTGATGGCCGCGAAGGCATGCCTACACTGACCATCAGCAAGGCAGAGCTGGACTCGGGTATTGGTGTGCTGGATCTATTCAGCCGGACTGACTTGGCTGCAACCAACAGTGATGCCCGCCGATTGGTAACAGGTGGAGGCGCATGGATTGGTGAACAACGTATTGAGAATCCCAAGACACTCATTGACTCATCCTATCTGGATGAGTATGGGGAATTGATTCTCCGTGCTGGAAAGAAGCGGTATTTCCGTATCAGTGTAGAATAAGTGAAGGAGGGGGATTACCCCCTCTTTCCATAGGGAGATATGTGATGAAACACAAAATCAGTCTTGTTTTCGTAGCCCTGCTTGCCATGGTGGCAATTGGGGCACAGCCGGTTGCTGAGACTCCGGTTGACTCGCCATTGGAAGTTCAGTTCGCTGTCATGGCCGGGCCTACTGGATTTTCTTCTGTTGCCCTGAATGAGAATGGTGGAAGAATCACCGAAGACATTCAGATTGCAATGCAGGTATTCCCTTCCCCCAATGAAGTGGTTGCCCGACTGGCCAATGGGGAGCTCGATTTTGCCTGTCTTCCTTCCAATCTTGCTGCAAATATCTACAACAAGGGAGTCAAGATAAAGCTTGCTGCAGTTATCGGTAACGGGATGCTCAGCGTAGTTTCCAGTGATGGGTCGGTTCAAGGTGTGGACGATCTGCTAGGAAAAACAGTACATGTACCCGGCGCTGGATCCACTCCCGACCAGATGGCTCAACTATTGCTCAGGGAAGCCGGGCTAGAGGCTGGAGTGGATGTAATCCTTGACTATTCTGTAGCCAGCCCAGCACAGCTTGCACAGCTGACCATTGCAGGAAAGGTATCCTTGGTCATGTTGCCTCAGCCGTTTGTTTCCATGATTCTCAATGGGAGCAAGCTCGCAACAGAAGTTGTTGATGTCCAAGCGCTCTATGAGGAACTTTCTGGAGTTGCAAACTATCCAATGAGTGTTATGGTGGTAAG
>NZ_JAEKNT010000527.1 GCF_016406725.1 Sphaerochaeta sp. S2
CTTGTATACGGTCTGCCCGATCACCACTTGATGGTGGTGCAATAACTCTTTCCTGATACGCTTGTTCAGTTCACAACTTCCGTTGTGGCGGAATACGACACTGCTGAGTTCCGGTTCAATGGCAAGTGTGAATGAGTCATGGGCCAACAATTCCTTCGCCAGATATGCAGCATTCTCTGTGCAGGTGTCGATGATCTTGCCATAACCATCTTTACCCCTACACTGGAAGGCCATCCATACCTTCAAGGCATCCCCCCTGCGAGTGGTCTGCAAGCTCTTTCCCACCAGATTGGTGTATCCTTCCTCTTCATCTTCCTCCCTGTTCAGATAGTCTGCATGAAGGGTGAATACCGAGAAGTGCTCCTTGTTCTTTACGAGCAGGGCGCCACAACTGATAGGGAGCAGGAACATCTTATGGAAATCGACTGTGATGGAGTCACAGAGTGATAGATTTCCTAATCTTGAGCGATAGGTCGGGGAAAGTTGCAGTCCGCTTCCGTAGGCTGCATCAGCGTGGAGGAACATTCCCTCACGGTCACAGACTTCCCGTAATGCTCCAACAGGATCGATGGAACCGTAGTCTGTTGTCCCAATGGTTGCCACCACGCAGAAGGGCAGGAGGCCTGCTTGCTTGTCCGACTCGATCATAGCGTTGAGTTTTTCTACATCCATCCTGCATAGGTCATCAACGGGAACCTTGCGTACAGCATTGTAGCCAAGGCCGAGCAGATGGGCACTCTTTTCCATGGAGAAGTGTGAGACCTCACTTGTATAGAGCCTGAGCATGTGGTAGGAGGGAGGAAGCCCTTCCTTTTTCACATCATGGCCAAGCTTTGTACTGCAGTACCAGTCGCGGGCCATGGTAATGGCACTCAGGTTCGATTGGCTTCCCCCGGAGGTGAATACTCCGTCGCTACCTTCATGATAGCCATACAGTTCACACAACTGATTGACCACTGCTACCTCAACCTCGGTTGCAACTGGGCTCTGGTCCCAGCTGTCCATCGACTGGTTGAAGGTTGCGATGATCAACTCACTGGCAATGGACTCCAGGAGAGCCGGGCTATGCAGGTGAGCCATGTAGTTTGGTGACCAGGTCCTGAGAAAGTGCGGAAGAATGGTCTGTTTCACCTGTTCCAGGAGTGCTTCCCAACCAATACCTTGTTTGGGAAGCAGGGAAAACTGAGCCAGTGCTTGTTGCAGCGCTTCTACAGTAGCTCCCTGATAGGCACCCTGGTCATCCACAGAGTCAGTAATCGCCTCAATGGTATCGGTGAGTACTCTCTTATATTCGTCTTTCTTCTCCTTCTCTGGCCCGAGAAAGTAAGGAAGGTTAGTTGGCTTTTGTGACATCTGCATCTACCTTGCGTATTGCTTGCTCGGTAATTTTGAGCATGGTTTCAATCTCATCATGGGTGACATTCAGTGCACAGAGGCAACGCATGACTGATCCATGCCTGCCGCCTTTCTCCATGATAAGGCGATTCTTGAAACACTCCTGCTGTACACGGGTTGCGATATCCCCACTGCAGGGAAGGGAACCAAGTTGATCCTTCTCTCCTCTTGGGTCTACGAACTCGATACCAAGCATCAAGCCTTTTGCACGGATATCTCCAATGATGGAGACCTCCTGCTTGAGCTTCAGCAAGGCCTTCTCCAGATGTGCTCCTTTCTCCTGTACTTCAGTGAGGAAAGCAGGGTCACTGACTCTCTTCATGACTACCGTACCGGCTGCCATGGCGATCTGGTTTCCCCTGAAGGTGCCTGCATGGGCTCCTGGTTGCCAGGCATCGAGCTTCTCATGGTAGATTACCACTGCCATCGGCTGGCTCCCTCCAATTGCCTTTGAGGTAAGGATGACATCGGGTGTGATGCCGGCATACTCGAATGCAAAGAACTTGCCTGAACGACCGACTCCGCACTGGATCTCATCAACGATCATGGGGATTCCAAGTTCCTCGGTAACCCTCCTGACAGTCTGTAGGAATTTTACTGGGGCAGGAATGACTCCACCCTCACCCTGGATGGGTTCAAGGATAACCGCTGCCGGTCTGGTGATGCCGCTCTCTGGGTCCTTGAGCGTGCGCTCGAAGTAAGCACAAGCTGCATCTACTCCGGCCTCTCCACCAAGACCAAAGGGACAGCGGTAGGAGTAGGGGTAGGGAAAGAAATGTACGTCACTCATGAGCCCATTTACGTTGTTTTTTGCGTTTAGGTTTCCTGTCAGTGCAAGGGCACCGTGACCCATTCCGTGGTATCCACCTCCGAAGGCAATGACGGAGGAGCGACCGGTGGCAGTCTTGCAGAGCTTTATTGCTGCATCCACTGCATCAGTTCCGCTTGGGCTGCAAAACTGGAGTTTTCCATGTTGCCTGAGTTCTTCAGGGAGCAAGGAGAGAATGGTATGAACGAAGGTATCCTTGACTGGGGTGGTAAGATCGAGTGAGTGCAGTGGTGCTTCACTCTGGAGAAGGTCGATCATGGTCTGTGTGATTTCACTGTCGTTGTGACCGAGAGCAAGGGTGCCTGCGCCGCAGAGGAAATCAAGATAGGTGTTTCCTTCTACATCGGTTACTACAGAACCTTTTGCCTTTTTGATGGCAATGGGGAATTTTCTGGGATATGTACGAGCGTTTGATTCTGTTTGATTCTGTCGGTCAAGATAGAATTGGTTGGTATTTTCAGTCATTACCGGATTCCTTCTATTTCATGATGGGGTATGTACTAAATGTAGTATTTAGGGCCTTTCTATGAAGTGTGGTTCATCCCTTCTCAAGAAGGGGAAGCGTGAACATTGCACGTTCTCTATGCATAGAACGCGCAAGATTGGATACTATCAATTTCTGGTGTATTTTACTAGTAATAGTCGGACAATTGTACGGAATTTTGCTGGATATTCCTGCTGAAAAATGTACGAATGAAAAAAAATATTTGGTAAAAGGCTTTACATGACTAGAATATTGGTGTATTAGTTAGCTAGTACAGTAAACAACTAGGAGGCGTGCATGGAACAAGCAATGCAAGAGAACGCGCTTACCGTCCAGGACGGACAAGAGGTCGTGGTGCACATGCAGAATATTGGTTTCTCATATACCCAGAGTCGACTATTCAACCATCTTGATCTTGAGATCAAGAGAGGGAATATTTATGGGTTGCTGGGTAAGAATGGGGCAGGGAAGACTACATTGCTGAAGATTCTCAGCGGGCAGCTCTTCATCGAAGAAGGCGAGACGAAGGTATTGGGAGAGAATCCCCAGGAAAGGAAACCGTCACTGCTTAGTGAGATATTCTATCTCCCGGAAGAGTTTCCCCTTCCGAAGATGAAAGCAAGTGAATATCTTGCTATGCGATCTCCGTTTTATCCCAAGTTCGACCATGAGATGTTTAGTCAGTATTGCAGGGAGTTCGATATTGATCTGAATCAGCGTCTCGATCAGATGTCGTTGGGACAGAAAAAGAAGGTATTGCTCTCTTTTGGGCTTGCCACCAACACTGCTCTCCTGATTCTGGACGAGCCAACGAATGGACTCGATATTCCAAGCAAGCGGCAGTTCAGACAGACTGTAGCATCCGCCATGACAGAACAGAGAACGTTCATCATCTCGACTCACCAGGTACGTGATATGGAAAATCTGATCGACCCGATCATCATCCTGCATGATGGCAAGGTGATATTCAACGACACGGTCGAATCAGTGAATGAGAAGTATGTTCTCTCCCTAACCACGGAACAGCCTAAGGCTGGTGAAGGAATGTATACCGAGAAGGTGCTTGGAGGCTGGATGGTGCTGAGTGAACGTACTGATGACAGGGAAGGAAAGCCCTTGGACCTGGAGACCTTGTTCAATGTAATCATCGAGCAATCGAAGGGTAGTGCAGGAGGTGTGAGATGAATCGATTTTCTGCTTTGGTTAAGCGAGAGGTAAAGACCAGCCAGAAGGACCTGTTTACCTACGGACTGGTGATTGTTCTTGTGATGTTTGCATCGGAGACGTTGCAGAGTGTCTTTGCCCGGTATGCTGGGGTACCATTTCCAGCTGAATCTTACAACGAGATGTTTCCTTCTTTCCTCTTGCTTGGGGGATTGATCATCAGTAGCCTGATGTTCAGTGAAGATATGTTCGGCAAGGATACCCAGCACGATTGGTTGATGCTTCCTGCAACGAACCTCGAGAAGTTCCTTTCAAAGGCTCTGCTGATGATTGTGGCGTATCCGATAGCACTGCTTGTATTGTTCTTTCTTATTAGTGTGGTGACTGAGCCGATCCAGTTGATCATCTTCGGGAATCCGATGGCAATGTTCAATCCCTTCAGGGATGGGGATCTTGGGATTCTTCTTGCTCAATACTGGGTCTGGACCTCAGTGTTCCTCCTGGGTGGTACGTACTTCAGGAAGGCACATTTTATCAAGACCGTATTGGCAATAGGTGTGATCGCCCTGGTACTTGGGGCTCTTGGCCTGTTGTTCACCAGGATTGTGTTTGCAATTAAATTTGGTTCCTCATTGCAGGTATTCGATGCAATGTTCTATCTCAGTCCAGAAAATTTGAGCAGGGCGTTGAGTCCTTTGAAGGTCTTCAGCATCATCACCCAAGTATTCTACTATGCTGTGTTGCCGATCTTCTGTCTGGTAACCGCGTTCTTCAGGGTTGAGGAGGTCCAAGCCACCGATGCAGTTTAATACACATTCTCCAATCTATATGCAAATTGCCGAGTATATTCATGACTTGATCCTCAGCAATGTCTGGGAGGATGGTCAGAGAATACCTTCGGTACGCGATATGGCGATGGAACTGGAGGTGAATCCCAATACCGTTATCAGGACATACTCACTTCTGCAGGAAGAGGGTACGCTTGAGAACCAACGAGGGATTGGATATTTCACCGCAAAGGATGCAAGGACGCTGGTCCTGCAAAAACGACGTGAACATTTCCTCAAGCGGGAGCTACCCTCCCTGTTTGAAACCATGGAGCGTTTGGGTCTGACCATGAATGATTTACAACAATATGCTGACAATAAGGAGAAGGACGATGAAATCGAGCCACAAGAAGAGTAATAGGATGTTGGTAGGAGCAGGGATCTTTTTGGTTGTCTATCTCCTAGCCAGTGTGATTTTTGGATCATTTCTCATTAACCGGTTCTCAACCCAGGAATTGCCGAATAGAAATGTCACCCATGTGACTG